>CAWUOF010000227.1:0-6883 GCA_963923765.1 uncultured bacterium
AAGATCGACAAACTCGATCGCTATTAAATGAGCCAAGCTGGTTAACTAATTTTTCCACTAATGGGCGAGGAGAGGTAGAGGCGATCGGTGAAATAGTGATTCCCTATAGCACCGTAGAAATACAATTTGAAGCCATAGCCATAGAAATGTCTACTCAGCGACAAAGTTATAAAGTCAGCCTGACCCGTTTAGTTGGGCCTGCGGCTCCCCTTTCTTTGCCCCAAGAAGATTTTAATTATTAAATTAAAAAATATTTCCGGGTTTTCTGGTAAACACTAAATGAAAAAATCTTGATTTTACAAGGCTTTCATCACCATTTCCTCTGGCTGATTCCCTGTTGTCTGCTCCCTGGCGTATGTTAAAAAATTTTACACTTAGTTAACATAAGTCAATTTAAAGGTAAAGTGCTTTTGTAATCTTCTAATTTCAATAGGAAACTTGACTATGGCAGCCTCATTTTTACCAAGCATCCTAATTCCCCTAGTTGTGTGGGTCGCACCCGTCGTTGCAATGGCTTTGTTATTTATTCACATTGAAAGCGAAGCCTAAGCTCCGTACACTAGAAACATTATGCACTCTTTACCCAGCGATTTTAGTTAGGTAAAGGGTGCGACCTTCCCTCCTTATTTTAAAAATTTTCTATTATAGCAGTTGCCAGACAAGTATTTGACTATAGACTGCCCATAACAAAACCGCCTGTCTTAAAACAGATAGGCGGTTTTTTATTGAAAAATCAACAATATCCTGGAATAGTGGAAAAAGCTTTCTAATATTAAGTTAGGTTAAATACTTAATTCTATCTGATGAGCAATTAATAATAGATCCTACATTATGTATTTATTCTGGAAATGTAAAAATTAAAAATCAAAAATTAAAAATTATTCCTAACTTTTTACTTTTCCAGAATATAGGATCATTTACTTAATCAAAAATAGCCCAGACACCAAGTAATCAACCCAACCCAAATTAGTTTAAATTTGATTTAATAAGCATTTTTCCCTATTCACCTTAACAACAGTTTCTTACAAAGAAGAACCTAGTCCAGCGTAAGCGCCGTAAAAGAAAAGACCAACAATAGCGATAACGCCTAAGCCAGCAACAGTTGCTACAAGCCACAATGGAATTCTACCAGATCCAGACACAGCTTTTTATTCCTCCCGTAAGTTATAAATTGAGTTGATATTCAACCCAGTAACACCAAATCCTTTTACTAAGCTAACACGCTATAGTACAGGCTGTCTGATTTAGTTGTTTTAACCCTAAAAGGGTATATTCCCGATAATTAGTTAAAGAAATAACTAGAGAAAAGAATACCGAGAACAAAAATTAGCAACAATCCCAAGTAAAGCGAAGTACGGTTTAACTCTACTGGCTGATTATTGGGATTGGGAGTACGACTTGGCATCGGATTTTTGCTCCTATCGTTGAATAAATTGCATAGCTGAGATAGCGCCTAAAAAGAAAATAGTAGGCACACCAAGGGTATGAACAGCAAGCCATCTGACTGTAAAAATTGGATATGAAATTGGTGCATTTCCAGGATTATTGCCTGTCATAAATTTTCCCTCCCTTGGTAACTACTTGCTGATAAACTGATCTATTTGTTTTTTGCTTTCAAAGCGATTGCTTACGATCGGCAATTCTTGGCGAATCTGAGTGTAATACTCGTTAGGACGAGGTGTACCAAAAACATCATAAGCCAAACCCGTACTCACAAATAACCATCCAGCAATAAACAAAGCTGGAATAGTGATACTGTGAATTACCCAATAGCGAACACTGGTAATAATATCACCAAACGGGCGCTCTCCAGTTGTTCCAGACATTTTAATTCCTCCTTTGACAACAGCTAAAAACTGAATAACCTAACTTACAAAATTGCTAAATTATGGATAATTTAGCAGTATTTGCACTCAAACAACCCAGATATAGGATATTAATTTTACCCGCACGGGGGACATTTTTCATCAAGCAGTTTTTGCAGAATTTTCATATCTCAGCAAAATACCACGTTGACCAATGATAAAGCCTTTTTCCGGGGACAAAAACACAATTTTGTACAAATTCGAGGGCACATTTTCAATTACCCGATCTTTTTGCCAGGTTTTGCCACCATCAAAACTGCACAATAAATTGCCACTGCCACCAGCCAGCCAAATTTCATTAGGAGTACGATAGGCTAAATCCAGCAATCCCCAACTAGTTGAGTATTCAGGATTAAAAGGTTTTTGCCACTCATCAGGATTATTAGGGTCATTAAACTGAACCTGACCACCTCTAGCCAACATCCACAATTGTCCAGTAGGGCTAAATCCCATATTTTGGACACGCCGTGAACTATTGCGATTATAAGGTGTCCAAGCACTTTGACCTGGTTCCCACACAGAGTAGAAATTACCCCTAGCTGAAACAGCCACATATTTGCCATCAGAAGAACGATTGAGGTTACGAAAGAAACCCACAGCTTCTGTCACCATCGCTTTCCAAGTTTGGCCATCATCTGCTGTACGATAAATCGCACCTACATTAGTTGTCATCTCAGCAGAGTGTGGCCCTAAAGCTACTATGCTAAATGGACTACCAGGTAGCTTATCCGGTAAGGGAATACGCGACCAAGTTTTGCCTTCATCCTCAGTATGCAGCAGTATAGAAGGTTCACCAACAATCCAGCCTTCTGCACCCGTAAAACTAACAGAGTTAAAACGGGCTTTTTCTCCTTCTTCCAAGGAAAAACTTCTAGGCTGCCAGTTTTGGCCACCATCAATACTTTCTAGTAAAGTAGCGTCACTACCTACCAACCAGCCATGTTGGAGATTGTCTGTAAAGGCAATGTCTAACAGGTTAGATTCTGTGGGTACTTGAATCATTTGCCAGGGGTTGTTACTGACATCGGGTAAAAAGACTTTAGTGCAACCAGAACAGATGAGAACGGCTGCCAACAAGATTACAATTCTTTGCCAAAATCTCACAATTGAGCTCATGTTTTTATAACCTTAATTGGGCACAGCCCGGTCAAATAGCCTCCTATTGTAAGCCATAGAAACTCAGCATTAATAAGAAGCCTAACGCTAAAGCCCCAAAAATCAGTAGATTTTTTTGGGCTGGGGTTAGAGTATTGACACCGAGGCCATAACCCAGATTTTCTTTGAATCCAGAAGCCGTGCCCTTGGGACCAATATTTTCAAATTGTTTAGACCGCGCTCCACAAACAGGACAGCGCCAATTTACAGGCAAATCTTCAAAAAGCGTGCCGGCGGGAATATCGCGCTTGCTATCACCCTTTTCAGGTTCGTAAACGTAGCCACAAGCTCGACATTCATAATGATCGAGTGGTTTGGGTTCAACGGTTTCGGTAGTCATGTTTTGGGCAGAATAGGGAATCGGTTAGCAATTCTTAAAATGCCTATTACAAATTATGACATGACTTAACTAAGTTATCTGTAAGATTCGGTATTGGGAATTGGGCATGGGGCATGGGGCATAGGGGATTGGGCATGGCGCAGGGGGATAAGAGGGCTGTTTCACCAAAACAGCAAACATTTGATGATCAGAGCGTTGATAGGGGCGGGTTAATTTAGAATGTAGAATTTATAATGTATAATTAGGTATAATTTAAAAAATATTAACAACCTCTTCTGGGGCGGGTTATTCGATAAATTATAATATTAGACGATAAGATAAATAAACCCGCCCCTGTCTTATCGATTAATTACCAAGAAGTCAATATCTCTAATTCCCCAGAATTTACGAAAACAGCAAACATTTGATTATTAGAGACAAATTAATAATAATTAGAAAATCTGTCGTGTTGATAGGAGCAATTAATAACATCCGTTCCCGTAGAAAAATCCAACAAAGCCTCACCTCAATTTTCTAACTGAATAACAGATAATCTGCGAAGTTTTTCTTTTATTTGCGGTTTTATTACACCAATTCGCCGCGATAATAACTGCCAAATAAAAGCTAACGATTCTTGTTGTTTCCCTCCCTATTCTCCTTGTTGTATTGCTTCTTCCATTATTTATTGATAAATCACTCTCGCATAATTCCTCGAATATTTCTCCAATCAAATCTTTTTTTAAAATAGTAATATTTTTGCATTAATTCTAATTATTTATTTTACCTAATAATCTGGTTTAATATTGTTATTTTTAATAAAATTTTACCCAGTAATCTTTATAATTATTTAGGGATAATATGTAATACCAATACATCAAGCGATCG
Organism: uncultured bacterium; assembly: GCA_963923765.1. Classification (GTDB taxonomy): domain Bacteria; phylum Cyanobacteriota; class Cyanobacteriia; order Cyanobacteriales; family CAWUOF01; genus CAWUOF01. Next base: position 4,225 of record CAWUOF010000227.1, read on the forward strand.
CTTGGCATTATTTTTAACGATATTTTATAACTATTATTGATTATTCTGTAACCATTTTTCCTAATACGCGATCGAGTAAATACATACATCCGAGCGTGCTTAAAATATTAATCATTATTAAGATTCAAATTTAGATTTACATAAATTTTCTGGTTTAGTTTATAATAATAGTAGATATTTATAAACATGAGGTAACAGTTAAAAAAAGGGTAAAAAAATAATTTTTGTATGATAATTGATTTTATTTATAAGAGATATAGATTTATAACCTTGTTTCTTGATTCAGTACATTTTCATGAGGGTAAAATTTAATTAAAAAAAATATTCCAGCTAAAATAAACTATAAAATAAACTATAAAATATTGGTTTACCTGTTTTCTTCTGTATTTTTATTTTCTATATATTTTTTATTGACATTTCCCTGCTTGCTAGTCTCTATTGCTTTCTATATAGCTTTTTTTTCCTATTTTATGTCACAAACAACAAGGTAAAACTAAATTTTTAGTTTTGATATCTGATATTATTAAAGGTGAGAAAAATGACTACTTTAAGTAAAAATTTTCTCAAACCAGCCATCCACATTCTGGGCAGCAAAACCCTGATATTTGGAGCAATAATTTCCACTTTATTAGTCTTGCCTGCCAACTCAGAGCAAATTGGTAATGGTAAAACATTTTTTGACCATGCCCCCCGTATAATTCGTGCTACAAACACTCAACCAAGCCCAGGAGCTTATGGCGAATATCAATTTACCATTAGCTTACCAAAAGATGCGGGAGAAGCGTTAGAAGCTGTGACTATTATTCAGCACGATAGCCTAGAAAAAATTAGTTTTGATGTTAACAAAAGTTATGCTTTTGCTGGCAGCAGTCGCAATGGCGGGGTATCAATTCCCCTCGCTAATATAGGTGGAACACAACCTTCTGATACTGAAGTAACCTTGGTATTCGATCGACCTATAGTACCAGGTAAAACTGTAACGGTAGTTTTATCTGGTGTAAATCCGAATTTAGCAGGTATTTATGAATTTGATATTATCGCCTATCCTGTAGGAGAAAATAGCCCCGGTTTAGCTCTAGGCACAGTGAGGATTAATTTGCCTTCTCGTTAAAATAGAGTGATGAATTAATTTTGCCTAAATTTTGCCTAAATTTTACCTAAATTTTGCCTAAATTTTGATTAGGTTAGTCTCTATTTATTAGTCGATCGCCTGGGAAAAAGTCATATAATAACGGCCCTAATATAAAAGCAATATTAGGGCCGTTGAATTATTATCTAGTAGGTTTAAGTACTAGGTTTAATTACAACAATGCCATAAGCATCTGGAGGTAAATAGCGTAGGGCAGTTTGTTGAAGATCAAAAGCATCAATGCTGTGAATGCGGGCGGGGTAGTTAAGCGCTGGGGCTAAGTCTCCCACCATAGATTGATAATAACCATACATTCCAGCCCGATCGCTGGGAGTTTCGTTAGCAAATACAAAGCGATTGGCCACTTGGGTGCGAACGCGGGCTATTTCGGCTTCAGTAGCAAATTCAGTTTGTAGAGTGCGAATATGTTGAACGATCGCCTTTTCTACCTCTGGGATATTTTCTTCTGACAGATGAGCAATTACACAAAAAGTCCCTTGCAGGTAATTAGTCATATTACTGACCGAGATATGGGAAACTAAGCCCCTGTCTTCCCGCAAATCACGAATTAATCGAGAAGTTCTTCCCTGTCCTAAAATTGCAGCTAGAATATCCAGAGGATATGTTTCTTGTAATTGAGTTAGCCCAGGTACACGCCAAACCATTACCAACCGAGCCTGCTGCAAGCTATCATCAATAAATTCTCGTCGGGTAATTTCAGCAAATGGTGTTTCAGGTTGATGATAAATTAAGGAAGTATCCTGAATTTTGCTTTGCTTAGATTGACAAGATTGAGCTTTGCTAAAGGAATCTGTGACAATTTCTATTAATTTTTCAGTGGGTAGATTACCTACAGCCACAGCAGTAATACCATTCGGTTGATATTTAAGGTTATGAAAATCTCGCATTTGTTGTGGAGTCAGATTTTCTATTACCGAAGTAGGCCCTAATACTGGTCGGCGATAAGGTAGTTTTTCAAATGCTAATTCCATTGCACGGTGATAGGTCCGTCGGCGAACATTATCTTCCGATCGCCTAATTTCTTCTAAAACTACTAATCTTTCTCGTTCAAAAGCTTCTGCTTCAATCAAAGGATTACAAACTACATCTATTTGTAGTGGTGCTAATTCTGCGAAATGATTAGGTGCTGTGGTAATGTAAAAATGGGTGTAATCTTGACTGGTTGCGGCATTAGTAACAGCACCTTTTTCTTCTATTCTCCGTTCAAATTCCCCATTTTCTAGTTTATATGTACCTTTGAAAACTATATGCTCTAAGAAATGAGCCATGCCATTAATATCATCTGATTCCGCCGCAGAACCAACATTAACCCAGACATTTAAACTAACAGCTTCTATTGGTATTTGTTCTGCTACTATTGTGAGACCGTTAGGTAGTTGATGAATAGTAGGATGGTTGATTCTGGGACTAAAGAATGACTTAAGTAAAGTTGCAGTCATGTATGTTATTACCAGTTATTTATGTTTCGGTTAGCTATTTGCTGGATCTGCATTGACACTCCTCGGTTTT
>CAWUOF010000228.1:0-6877 GCA_963923765.1 uncultured bacterium
TAATAGCTAACAATGCGGGAGCGTGTTTCAGGATACCACCTACATAATGTAAAGCAGTTTTGCTCAGGTTGGCATAGCCATCGCCCCAGAATAAAGGCTGACCATCTTTCCAAATAGACTGGTGAGTATGCATACCGGAACCGTTATCGTTAAATAACGGTTTTGGCATGAAGGTGACAGTTTTACCATATTTTTTAGCGACGTTTTTAATGACATATTTATAGGTCATCAAATAGTCTGCGGCTTGTACTAATGGTGCAAAGCGAATACCGAGTTCGTTTTGACCGCCTGTAGCTACTTCGTGGTGATGTTTTTCAATGGGAACGCCACAATTACCCATTGTTAATAACATTTCTGTCCGTATGTCTTGCTGGGTATCAGTTGGGGATACGGGGAAGTAACCTTCTTTGTAGCGAGGTTTGTAACCCAGGTTAGGACCTTCATCTTTACCAGCGTTCCAACGACCTTCTACGCTATCTACGTAGTAGTAGCCTTTGTTTTCGGTTTGGTCGAAACGAACGTCATCAAAGAGAAAGAATTCTGCTTCTGGACCGATAAATGCTATGTCGCCAATGCCTGAACTAACTAGATAATCAAGGGCTTTTTGGGCTATGGTGCGAGGGTCGCGGCTGTACCATTCACCGGTTCTCGGTTCTTTGATACTACAAATCATGCTGAGAGTTGGTTCAGCCATGAATGGGTCGATCCAAGCGGTGGTTGGATCTGGTACCATTGCCATGTCTGATTCGTTAATGGCTTTCCAACCACGAATGCTGGAACCGTCAAAAGCTACACCTTCGGTAAAGGCACTTTCATCAATTAAATCACGATAAAAGGAGCAGTGTTGCCAGATTCCTGGCATATCGATAAATTTCAGATCGATTATTTTGATGTCTTTTTCTTTGATGTAATTAAGAACTTCTTGGGGGGTTTTAAACATGACTTACTCCTTATGTGTAAGGTCGTTAAAATGTAAAAAATCAGATGACAAGCTGTTACTAGCGATCGCTTCTAGTCTAAAATTTCCACAATACGATCGCTAATATTTTCCTTGGATTCCAAGCTTCTTATCTTAACAGGTATAGTTTTGGCTGCATATTAAATAGAATTTAAATTTTAGATTTTAGGTTTTTGATTAGCCATCCATGCAAAATCTCAGCATCCCAAATCCAAAATCAAGCAGCCAAGCTTAGGTGAAAGTTACTGATTTTTTGGATGCTAATCCAATATTTGCTGGCGATGAGCTATTTTCACCAAGGTTTGTCACAAAATAACCTCTTACCTGACTTATTGAGATTTTCAGCACCAATCATCCTAGATATAGGTTTATGAGGTTTTTGTATCTTATGCTACTTTTTCCTGGAAAACCTCAGTAAAAATCAGCTAAAAACCTTGTGTTGTCTTTAATTTAAGAAAAATCTGTAAATTATGAAAAAATGTATCAAATTTAACCAAATGCTCAAATATTAGTTATGGTTAACTGACAAATAGTTTTTGCTAATAGAATTTAAGGAAAAAAATTTATGGGCTGGCACAACAATGTCGATAATATTGATCGCCAAGAATCTCTGGAATTTCGCCCTGGACAAAAAGTACAACTTAAAAATCAATCTGGAGTTATCGATACGATCGCTGAGTATGACCCGATGATGGTGCCGCCAATTTGGTTGACTAATGACCCCCACCCCCGATATCCCGAAGAGTTAACGTTAGTTGAAAATAAAATTTGGCGTTTAGGTAAATTGATATCCGGCAAATATTCCCTAAAATTGGGTCGCTGGGAAAATAACTCCTTCAAGGCTATTTATCGGATGCCTTAATATTTCTTAATGTCCTGCTGCCACCATAAAACTGCTAAAATCGATCCCTTAAGTGGATGGCAATAAAATGATAAAAAAATCATTAAAAACTATTCTAAAAATTGCCAAGTGTTGCTTGATCCCAGATTGTAGTAAACTACAAGCGGCTATTCATCCTTAACCACTGGGATTATTTTTTGCCAAATTACCCCAAATCAGGAAATTAGCTAATCTGACCAGCATTTATACTGGGTCAGGTTGAGGGTGGCTTTTACCTACTTGGGCGCAAACAGGCAAGTTTAGAATAGCAAAATATATAGATTGTTGGGAGAGCAATTTCATGCGGGATGCAGTTACAAGCCTGATTTCAAATTACGACATTACAGGTCGATATTTAGACCGCGATGCCATTGATAGTCTAAAATCCTATTTTACCAGTGGCATGGCCAGAGTTAGTGCGGCTACTACTATTAATGCTAGTGCTGCCGATATTGTTAAGCAAGCAGGCTCTCGTTTGTTTGCAGAAATACCGGAATTAATTCGCCCGGGTGGAAATGCCTATACCACTCGTCGCTATGCGGCTTGTCTGCGGGATATGGATTATTACCTACGCTATGCTACTTATGCTTTAGTTGCTGGTAATACTGATGTACTGGATGAAAGGGTCCTCAATGGCTTACGGGAAACTTATAACTCTTTAAGTGTACCAGTTGGCCCAACAGTTGTGGGCATCCAAATTTTGAAAGAAATTGTTAAAGAAAAAGTAGCGGCTGCTGGTATTCCCACAGGCGACTATTTAGATCAACCCTTTGACTATATGATCCGTGAATTAGGCGAAAAAGATATTTAATCTGACGCCGTATTGGAAAATCAAAAAATAGCCCGTTAATAGCGGGCTATTTTGTTGGGCTTGAATAGTTGTTAAGCTAATAACTTAATTTTCTTTTATATTAGCGCCGGGGTTGCTGGTTATTATTCGAGTTGTTTTGACGCAGAGATCTTAAAAATTCTTGTGCTTCTATTGTAGGTAGTAACACGACGTTATTGAGTCCTTGGTCGTTTTTCTCCGTTAGAGTTTTAATTACGCCTTCTAAACTCACCACCTGAATTTGGACTGTAGATGATAGAGATGGTTGCTGTTTCTTGAAGTTATCTAATATAACTTGTAGTTGTTCTTTTTCAAAGAAGAAAGGAATGAATTGCTTGCCGTTATTTTCTATTGTGAGGTAGCCGTTATCTTTACCGGCTGTAGCTACAAACAAAGGCACGCCCCTAAATTCCTGACTGTTTAGTATTCTTTGCGCCTCTTGTACCTGTTGGCTGACTGGAACGAATGCGAAACCTAACCCGTCTGGCTTGCTTTTATTCTCCTGATTCATCTTATAGATTTCCCCTAAAGATACAGGCACTACTTGTACGGCATTGCCTAAATTAGGATTATCTTTCTTGAGTGTATCGACAAAATTTTGGGCATCTTTTTGGCTAATAAATACGCCTGTTACGGCTCTTTGGCTATTGCCTTGTCCGCTAGGGGATGATACTAAGGGGGCACCTTGAGCATCAGTAATTGTAAATACAGGCACAGGCATTAATTTCTCTAAGACTTGTTCTTGTGACAGAGCTAATGCTTGCAACGTACCGATAAATGCAGAGCCGATTAAGACGCTACCGATTAGACCTAACTTTATGCTCAAGCCAAAAAATGATTTCATTCCAACTACCTCAAGAGTTACTTCTGCCAACTACTCAAAAATTATTTGCTAGTGCTGCAAGTTGTTATGACTTTACTAGATAACTAATGTTCCTAAGATTACACTTTAGATAATAACCAAGTATAATCTAAATCCTAAAAAGCTGTTCAGGAAAGGATTTAATCCTTGCATTGTCTATATTGTATCAGAAAAGTGCTGTAACTTGCCACTTACTCTATTTAATTATGAATTAGCGATCGCCCTGCTAGGGCATTCTTATTTTTTCAACTATTATCTAGCAAAATTTTTTCTTTCAGCCCAAGGAGTTTAACTGAGTAGCGGCAAGCTTTAATTTAGCTTAGTGTTAATAATCGGAATGAGAAGATTTAAAGCGACGACATTCTATTTTAAAATAAACCTGGGAAATTTATCAAAGTATCTGAAGAAAATTGATATAGATTTTCCTCATCTCTTGATTTTTTAAAGTGACGTTTATTATGGCCAAATTATCAAAAAATTAGAGAATTTTTTCGGGAAGTTCTTAACTCCTTAATTACTTAACTGCTGAATAGCCAGAAAACCGAAAATTTCTATAGGATAATTTATTTTACTTTTAATTTTTGGATATGGCATATATTAAGGTGTTTCTGACTTCTGGTTTTTAACTGTTCTAAGAGGTTTTATGATTAAAGCAATCTATACTTTAGAGGAATTAACAGCAGCGATCGCCAACTCCCCCCAAGTATGGCGTCCTTTAGTATTTACTAACGGCTGCTTTGACTTGATCCATACCGGTCACATTCGATATTTACAAACAGCTAAATCTTTAGGGCGATCGCTTGTTGTAGGATTAAATAGTGATACATCGGTACAAACCATCAAACCCCAGCAGCCCGGTTGCCCACATCGGCCCATAGTGCCAGAACAGGAACGAGCAGAAGTCCTAGCCGCTCTTAAACCTGTTGATGGGGTGGTGATTTTTGCCGAAACTACCGCTAACTGCCTTATTGAAGCTCTTAAGCCCGATATTTATGTCAAAGGCGGTGATTATCAAATTTCTACACTACCCGAAGCACCAACAGTGCAAAAAATTGGAGGACATATAGAATTAATTACAGTAGAAATATCTACTTCAACTACAAAAATTATCAACCGAATTTTAAGCTCAATAAATTAGTTGTATTAACCTAATCCCTAAACACTTACTTTCATGGCTGATTTTACTATTTCCTCCGAGGCAAGCAGTTTGGCAAACGAAGTTATTTCCAAATTAAAATCTAGTTCGGAAAAGACTCAGTTACAAATCATTACAGATTTAGCTGAGTCAGGCTTAGATGTGTTAATGGAATTTTTACTAGAATCCCGTGCTGTACCAGCAAATATAGTTATTGGTAAAGCTTACCAAATTCTTTTCCAGTCAAATTCTGACAAAGCATCTCAATTTCTGCAAACCTATTTTCCTCATGGTATTGTCCCTCTCAATTCCGATCGCAATATAGACTACACACCTGTGCAAAAACTTCTAGCCCAACAAGATTTTCAAGCTGCTGATAGCTTAACTTTACAAAAGTGTTGTGAATTAGCCGGTGCAATAGCAGTAAAAAGGAAATGGCTATATTTTACTGAAGTAGAAAATTTTCCCATTACAGACTTACAGACGATCGATAAATTATGGGTAGTACACTCTGAAGGCAAATTTGGCTATTCAGTGCAGCGCCAAATTTGGCTAGGTGTCGAAAAAAATTGGGAAAAATTCTGGCCGAAAATTAACTGGAAAAATGGTAATAACTGGACTCGTTATCCCCAAGGATTTACTTGGGATTTGAGTGCCCCTAGAGGACATTTGCCCCTTTCTAATCAATTGCGAGGAGTTAGGGTGATTAATTCTCTGTTTAATCATCCTGCTTGGTCCACCACCCTTGCTCAAAGTTAAATAGTCCCAATTAAGTACCAAGAAAAATTAATTATATATTTTAGTAGGGTGCTTCAGATTTTTAACCCCTGATTGGCTTAAATATGTAGTCGCACCCTACAAGTTAATTTTTAATGGTATTTTTCATTAATGGGCCAATATAACCAACCACGAAAAACAACTATTTGTAAGAATTGCGGATAGTTATTTTGCTTTTGATTTGGCTTCATAAAGCATTATTTTGAAAATAATTTGTTTTTCTGTTGATCTTTATACTAATTAGGGGAATTCTTTATATAACAAATATTTCTAAGCGGGGTAGGAATTTATAATAATCATTCCTCGATCGCTCTCATATTCATTTTTAAAATATGAAGAAAATATTTAAATTACTAAAAAATCTTATGGGTGCATATTTTGATTATATATATTATTGTTGCTCTAGGATTTAGGAGGATATTATTAATATTTATCAGGAGCATTTTGATAATTTTAAACACCTGTTATTTATTTGTTTTAAGTATGCTTAGATTAGAAACAAAAACTGAATTATGTAAACATAATTAAAATCTAATTTTTTATTACTATTAAACTATAAAATATTTAGATATGATGTTCAGGAAAGTAAAAATAATTATATATTAATTATTAGGGGTAAAGATTTAATCAGACTAATTATTAATCATTAATTGAAAAAAATATTTAATAATTAAAGTGTTTCAAAACTCAGGTATTAGGGGGTAATCTGATTGTCATGTTAGGCACACAAAACCGATTATTTTGCTGGCTAGATGGTTTAACACCTGTTGAGCGAGAACAAAAACGCCTACAAGCATTGGCAGATTCAGGTTTGCTAGAAGCTCATAATTTAGCTATTTTTGATGAAGCAATTCAAACAGCAGCAGATTTTTTACAATCTCCTATCTGTTTTTTGGGAATCATGGAGATCGATCGCCTAGTGTTAAAATCAACAGTAGGTTTAGCTAAATTAGGATTAATGAATCCCTTAGCTACTACTAGACAAATTCCCCGCAGTGAATCTTTTTGTATATATGTAATTGATTCTCATCAAGTTTTAGCCATTAATGATACAGCAAATGATCCGTTTTTTGCGAAAAGTTTTTTATTTCAACATTACGGTATTAGAGCTTATCTAGGGGCACCTTTACTTACTACTACTGGTGAATGTTTAGGTACTTTAGCAGTTATGGATGTAGTACCACGTAATTTTAGTAATAAAGATATTCAGTTTATGGAACTTATAGCGAGATGGAGTATTAGTGAGTTTGATCGCTATCGTTTGTTACAAACACCAGATTTTCCCAGCGATCGCAATTTGAATGTTCTAGAAAATACTCCACCAACACCAGAGCTTGTTCCGGCACCTCCAGAGCAAATTTCTACTCCTCAATTAAAAAGGGAATTGTTAACACAACTTACGGAAGAACTACGAACTCCTTTAACGTCTGTAATGG
>CAWUOF010000229.1:0-6876 GCA_963923765.1 uncultured bacterium
CCCTTTCCCCCCTGCTCTCTTTCCCCCCTGCTCCCATGCCCCATGCCCTATTCCCTATTCCCTATTCCCTTCTTCAATTCTAGTAACAAAATCACGGATATATTGAGCAACTACATCGGGTTGTTTTTGGGGGATATCGTTATCAACTCCGGGGAAAATTTCCAATTGTGATTTAGGGGTAAGACTAGCAATTGTTTGACTAATAGAGATCGCCTCTGGGGTGTCTTTTTGACCTTGCATAATTAACACAGGTATAGGTAAATAATTTAAGCGATCGTGTAATAATTCAGCTTGAATTTCAGCGCGGCGACGTTTAAATAATAACTGACAAGCTACTGGGTATGATTGCATTAACAATAAATGCTCGATTTTTTTCTGCCAACGGATAATTTTAAACAACGGAATTAGCGATCGCAATATCTTAAAAATACCTGATGGTAAACTTAATATTAATTTCGGCCAAGTCCACCGTTTCTGACTATTTGAAGTTGCTACTCCTTCGGGAGAAATTAACACTAATCCTTTCACTTTATCAGGATTTTTGAGGGCATAACTACTAGCTATCCATGACCCTAAAGAGTGACCTATTAAATAAACTTCTGAGAGTTTTAACGCTTCTAAATACTCATTTAAACATTCAGCTTGAAGTTCAATGGAATAATGTACATTAGGTTCTTCTGATTCACCGAAACCCAATAAATCAGGAGCAAAGCAATAATAATCTGAATATAAATAATCAATTGTGGGTAGCCATTGACTACTTTCTGTCCAAGGGCCATGTAAAAATATTAATACCGGACCTTGGCCAATTTCTCGCCAAAAGATTAAACCTTGAGATAGCTTAATTCGAGAATTGCTGAGAGTTAAAGACATCCTAGTTTTTATTTATCACTATCATTAAAAAATCGATTATGTCCGTCATGGTGCAAAATAGAATATTGATTAGCATTGGGTATTTTTTCTATTTTCCCATGACCGAAGATAATAGTATTTGAAATTAATTTTACGCCAGGGTAGTTAAGCCATCCAGATAATTTTGCAATTGGCGATCGTGATCGTGGGAAAGATGACCTTTAGGGATATTTTCAGGAGAAAAAGCTTTTACATCCATAATTTCTAGGGTATCCTGTACTTGCATTTCTCCTTGAGCTTCCACTGCCACCACAATACAAATAGAATGTATTCGCGGATCGCGATCGGGTGCCGAATAAACCCCAGCTAACCGACAAATTTTCACTAATTGCAGTCCAGTTTCTTCCCTTAATTCCCGTCGCACAGATGAGGGAATATCCTCGCCCCAGTCCACCATACCGCCTGGAAGTCCCCACATTCCATTATCTCGACGCTGAACCAGCACTATTTGGCCATCAGGTAAAATCGGGATAATACTGGTCCCCGTGACAGGATGACGAAATATAATACCTAAAACTGTTTGGACAAACTGCCATAGCCGACGCATAGTTTTTCCTGGGGCAACTCCTATTACCTAGCTTTCGCCTTGGGTGCATTTCTATTATAATTTTTATTTGGTCAGGTTTTGCAGATTATTTTTTGGGATTTTTTGCAATTTTGAAAAATTGTGGACTGAGGGCGATCGCATCACCTTTTATTTACTACTTACGCTATTTTTCCTTTAAAATTATTAATCATGCATAGGGCGATACAAAGGTTCACACGACGCTAGGGGAGGAACACTAGGAATAGTTTCATGGGCAATATATTCTTCTTCTCCTTCATCATGGGAAAGCTGAGTTTGCGGAGGAATATAAGCGCGAGTATCAGGATCGTAAGCGAAAACTTCTCCTGTTTCCAAATAATATATCCATCCGTAAATATGTAACTTTCCTTGACATAATTTAGATTGAATTACCGGATAGGTTTTTAAATTTTGAATTTGGGTTAAAACATTTTCTGCCGTAGTAATTTCTAACAAATCTTTACCCTGGTAATGGCTATAATTTTCTTTTACCAGTCTTCTTGTTGCTTCCGCGTGTTTCAACCAACCATACATTAAAGGCATTTCTTCTCTTAAATCATTTAATTGTAAGAGTCCTTTCATTGCGCCACAATGGGAATGACCACAAACAATAACGTGCTGAATTTCTAAGGAGTGAATAGCATATTCAATAGTAGCACCTTCCCCACTATTCGCAGCACCAAAAGGGGGAATAATATTACCAGCGTTGCGAATAATAAATAATTCTCCTACTTCAGTTTGGGTGAGAAGATTAGGGTTAATTCGAGAGTCGGCACAGGTAATAAATAAAACCCTGGGTTTTTGTCCATGTACTAATTTTTCAAATAATTCTATATGGGTTTGGTAATAATTATTTTTAAATTCTTGTAAGCCTCGTAATACTTTTTTCATAACGGTGAATTCCTGCTTTACATTACTTAATAAAAAATTGGTAGATGCGAGATTTCAAATCTTATCTGGAATAATTGTATCATTTGCCAACAAAAATATTAGATTTTAATATTATTTAATAATTAATTCCAAAAATAGGTGTATCTTAAATTTGCAAAAACTTGTAATTGTAATAAGTCCGCTTTAGCTAGGCAGAAAGCTATCACAATATAAATATATTGAGAATTGGTGTGTTTTTGCAATTAAGAGATACACCCTCAACCAGAAAAAATTATGACAAAAATTATATAAATTACAAACGAGAACGAGCATTTTTAATAGCTTGTCTCACTTGTACAAAACCCGTTCCTCCATAACTATTACGGGCAGCCACTACTTGACGAGGTGCAATAGCTTCATAAATATCTGCCTGAAAAGCCGGGTGTAATTGCTGCCATTCTTCTATAGTTAAATCTTTGAGTAACTTACCCGCAGCTAGAGAAGTTTTGACTACTTTTCCTACTAAGTTATAAGCTTCTCGGAAAGGCACACCTTTAGCAGCTAAATAATCAGCGACATCGGTAGCATTAGAAAAGTCTTCTGCCACTGCGTTAGCGAGTCTTTCTGTACGAAATTCTATGCCTTCTCCTAGTAAAATAGTCATAGCTTCTAAACAAGATTTAACAGTTTTGACGGCATCAAAAATAGCCTCTTTATCGTCTTGTAAATCTTTGTTGTAGGCTAAAGGTAGTCCTTTCATTAGTGTGAGTAAGGCTTGCAAATGTCCAAAAACTCGCCCGGTTTTGCCTCGAATTAATTCAGGAACATCGGGGTTTTTCTTTTGTGGCATAATGCTAGAACCGGTAGCACAGCTATCTTTTAGGGTAACAAAACCGAATTCTTGGGAACACCATAAAATTATTTCTTCAGAAAAACGGCTGAGGTGTACCATAATTAAACTGGCTGCACAGAGGAATTCTATGGCAAAATCTCGATCGCTAACTCCATCTAAACTATTAGCGTAGGGGGCGTCAAAACCTAATAATTCGGCGGTATAATGTCTATCTATGGGAAAAGTAGTACCTGCTAAAGCGCCACTACCAAGAGGAGAAATATTAACGCGGCGATAGACATCACCTAGACGTTGCCAATCTCGATCGGCCATTTCAAAGTAAGCTAAAAGATGATGTGCTAAACTAACTGGTTGAGCGCGTTGTAAATGAGTGTAACCAGGAATTAAGGTTTCTATATGTTGTTCTGCTAGTTGTAATAAAACGCCTTGAAATTCTCGCAGGCGATCGCGAATTTGGCTAATTTGATCGCGGAGATAAAGTCGAGTATCTGTGCCTACTTGATCATTACGCGATCGGGCAGTATGTAATTTTTTCCCTGCATCTCCTATTAATTCAGTTAACCGTCTTTCGACAGCAAAATGCACATCTTCAGCTTCTACTCCGGGGTGAAAATTTCCTGTCCGATATTCCTGGCGTATTTTTTCTAAGCCATTAACAATTTTTTCCCCTTCTTCTAAGGAAATTATACCAGTTTTTGCTAACATTTTAGCATGAGCTACAGAGCCAGTAATATCATATTCAATTAGTTCAATATCAAAGCCAATACTGGCATTAAACAAGGCAATAGCTGGATGTAGAGCCGTTTCAAAACGTTGACTCCAAGTAGAGTTTTTTGGTGTGTTCACAGTTTATTTTTCAGAATGATAATGGATAAAATTTAATTAGTAATGGGTAATTTTTTTACATTACCCATTATCAAAGATATCTAACTTAATTAACCTATGGTGTACATACCACGAATAAAGTAACCGATAATAAAGCCAAGTATTAAAGCCCATATTTGGCCGCTTTGCACGAAATTATACCAAGCATTTTGCACATCACGCCAAAGATCTACATCAACTTTTTGAGCTAATATCGAGCTATTTAGCATTGCTTTCCACAGGAATATTTGCATAGAATCGTTTATGGGCAATGTACTAATTAAGCCATTTATTGCTGGCTGTAATAAGTTAGAAATTATCATTTTTTTACCTCAAAGCATGAAATTTTTATTAGAATTTATCAGCCTATTTTTAACTACTTTTCCTGATAATCAGTAATCGGACAAAATAAATTATCTAGTCGAGAAAGAAAAAAGTTTATCGAAATATATACTTATTTTGACTCTGAGCAGTCTAATTAAGGCTACAGTGAAAGAATTTTAACCGATGGTTGTAACTATTATTTAAATTATTAGAAATTTTTTTATTTTTACACCAATTTAATTAAATTATTTGGTTACAGGGTTAAAATGATGAAACAGGTTGCCAGAAATGGGGCAAGTTTATCTTAATTTTATGTTAATTAAAGTTGTAATAATTTACAGATGTTTTACTTTGCCCCTAAATTTTATTGAGTAGGTTTTATTTTCATAACAATTAAGGTCATATCGTCATCATTACAGTTGCCTGGACCAATAAACTGTTGTACTTGCTCAAATAAATATTCGAGAATAGCTTGGGAGTCGCTACAATTTTGGGCTGCCCATTGGAAAGCTTTAGCGAGATTTTCTTCATCAAATCGATCGCCATTTTGATTAGCTGCTTCCGTAAAACCATCCGTATAATAAATAATAGTATCACCTGGATTTAACTGCACCTGCCCATCTTGATAACGAGTATCTGCATCTAAACCTATTAGCATTCCCAAAGTATCTAAGCGTTTAATTGTATTACTTTGGGCTTGCCATAACAAGGGCGGATTATGGGCAGCATTGCTATAGGATAAAATACCATTACTCGGGTCATATTCTGAGTAAAACAAAGTTACGAAACGATGGGAATTTTCTAAGTCGGCATACATAGCCCGGTTTAAATGTTGTAAAATCCGAGCCGGGGAATGTCCGTTAAGCACTTCTGCCCGTAACATTCCGCGAGTCATGGTCATAATTAACCCTGCTGGCACACCTTTGCCCATGACATCAGCGATCGCCACACCCCAAGGTTCCATTTCATTACTTATATTTTTATGTCTTATAGATTCGTGATTTGTAGGGATAAAATCATAATAATCTCCCCCTACACGGTTAGCTGGCTGACATTTTGCTGCCAATTCTACCCCAGCAATGGTCGGACATTGACGGGGTAACAAACGTAATTGAATTTCTGCACCAATTTCTAATTCTCGATCTAAACGTTCTTTTTTCCGCAGTTCAACTGTTAATTCGTCATTTTCAATAGCTACTGAAGTTTGATCTGCTACTAATCTTACTAATTTTTGTCGAGTTTCTGACCAATTATATTCTGGATCGCGACTGAAAACATACAGGCGACCACGTTCGTTATTTTTGATCAGAATAGCGGTACCAAATAAATGAATATCCTGCCCCAAAACATTACCAATTAAAGCTTCTAAAGTAGCAAAACCTGTTGGTGTGTTAGAAGTTTCTGTGCTAGTAATTTTAGTAATTGCGCGAGAATTCGATCCTTTTTTTGGTAAGGGAATTGTGATTTGACGAATTGCCATTTCCAGGGCTTTGCGAATTTCTTGGGATTGTTGGCCATTTTGACAGTGGATTTGTTCTAAGCGAATTTGACCATTTGGTTTAAATAAAACCAATACCGATCCGTCTGCATCCGTTACCCTGGTTGCTATTAAGGGAATTAATTCTAAAAACTGATTTAAATTGTTAAAACTTCGTAACGCAAATCCCAAGGAACTTAACAAATCTTGAATTTTATTATGTTCTCGTTGCAAACGGGCTACCAGTTGTTTTAGGGCAAATACTGGTGTCGTTTCGGTTGTAGTACCTAATAAGGCTGGTTCATTGGGTTGGGGGGTCGATCGAGGAATGGGTACAGCAGTCATTGGTCGGCCTCGCTGGGTAGAGGGACGTTATAGTATTTAACAAATTTTGCAGATATTTGAATGTTAACAGAGCAGTTAACTTAGATAACTCGTCACAATAGGGCTAATAAATTTAATATGACACAGGTTAGTTTATATATATTTTTGCCAAAATCAACAGGTAATTTTTCCTTCCGACAATTATAACTATAAATTGGCCAAACCAGGTTATCTATAAACCTGTCCCTAAGATACCAGTTTTTGTGAAAATTTTAATGGTTGTTTATTATTTTTATCTAAAGTAGAAAATCTTTAGTTGCTATTTTGCCAAAAAAAAGATTTTTTTATTCTGTCATCTTACTTCATTTTAGGTTAAATTATGTGTTCTTATCATTGATAGCGCTTATTAAATAGAATGCCAATTGCTAACTAGATCGGTTTTCCGCACCCGATCGCTACCTAAATTATCCTATACAAGTGCGATCGGCATTTACCACCATAATCTATTTAAATTTGTACTAATTTTAGATAACAGATTGTATAATGTCATACCAAAAAAAAATTTTTATCTTCTTTTTAGATTATTTTTTAATACCAAAGTTACGATTAATTTTAATCACCACAAAAACACCAGATTTTAACTATATTATAGATCTGTCTCTTATACACATCTGACGCTGCCGACGA
>CAWUOF010000230.1:0-6876 GCA_963923765.1 uncultured bacterium
CTCAGAATGACATAATTTCGCACGCAAGAGGTCTAATATATGACTTATTTTTGATTATTGCTAGGGATTATTTTAAGAAATTTACTAATTTTTCTAGCTTTAACCAAGCATCACCACTGCGAATAATATCTTTAGCTAAATTAATTCCAGATAAATGATTTTCCGGGGGTATTAAGCCACCAACTTGCAAAGCTAAAGATGTATTTAAAGCGACAACATCCTGTTGTGCTGGAGTACCTTTACCTTGTAAAACATTACGGAGAATATCGGCATTTTCAGGCACATCACCACCTTTTAATGCTGCGGTAGGTGCGGGGGTTAAACCTACTTCTTCAGCGTGCAAAGTTGTTAATTTCACTTCACCATTAGTTAATATTGCTAAATCGTTAATATCTGCTAAACCGGCTTCATCAAGTTTTTCTCTGCCGTAAACAACAATAGCAAGTTGAGTATCTAATTTTCCTAATGCCTGGGCAATGGTATTAACTAGGGTGCGATCGCTAGTACCTATTACTTGACCAGTAGGGCGTAAAGGATTAACTAAAGGACCTAAAAGATTAAATATTGTCCTAACACCTAATATCCGCCGCATAGGTGCCACTACTTTTAAAGCTGGATGCCATCCAGGGGCAAATAAAAAAGTAATTCCTATTGCTTGCAATGCGGCACTTACCTTTTCACTAGGCGCATTTAAATTAATTCCTAAAGCCTCTAAAACATCAGCAGACCCCACACGACTAGAAGCCGATCGATTACCATGTTTTGCGACAGGTACTCCTGCTGTTGCCGCCACAAAAGCAACGGCGGTAGATATATTAAAAGTTGATGCCCCATCTCCACCAGTGCCACAGGTATCTATTGATTTAATTTGATTGATTTGAAGAGAATTACTTAGATTATCTTGACATTGAGACTGCAAAACTTTAGCCATGCCAGCTAATTCATCAGGACAAATTCCTTTAGCTTGTAATGCAATTAAAATTGCACCGGATAACACAGGGGGTATGGTATCATTTAGCCATGCTTGCATCAGGTTTTCTGCTTGTTGCTGGCTGAGAGACTGATGATTTAATAACTGTTGTAGCAGTTTAGAATCAATGGTTACATCGGCAGGATTAAGGGTATTACTGGGTAAATTTGTTGTCATAGTCAAAAAAGTAGAAAAAATCGATCGAGGCCAAATTCGCGATAAAGCGAAAGTTTAACAATATGCTTTTATCAATATACATGATTATTTAGGTGTTTTGATATTTATTTTGGGTGTATATCCTAGACAGCCAAAAAGCATATTTTAACTATACAAATATCAAAAAATATAGTATATATTTGAAATATACTCGGAAAATTGTAAATAGATAAATTCTAAATACCGACATTGATATACACACAATTGAAAAAAATTACAACTTGGCCTTTACCTTGGTTTGCCATAGGAATTACTGGAGTATTTTTACTGTCACTTACATTACATTTTTGGCGACTGACAGAATTTAATTCTTTGGTATTTGATGAAATTTATTATGCCAAATTTGCAGTTAACTATTTACAAGGAGTTGCTTTTTTTGATGCCCATCCTCCTTTGGGTAAATATTTAATTGCGCTGGGAATATGGTTAGGCGATCGCCTGGATTTTAATAATGATATACAAAATAATTTAACCGGAATGTTGCTAACTCCTTTTCAATATAGATGGTTAAATGCAATAACTGGTTCTTTAATTTGTTTAATTGTAGCAGGTATTTCATATCAGTTAACTAAAAGGCGATCGCATTCTTTAATCGCTGCTTTTTTTGTCAGCTTAGATGGATTACTTTTAGTAGAATCTCGGTTAGCATTAATTAACATCTATTTAATATTTTTTGGATTATTAGGTCATTGGTTTTTTCTCTTAGCCTTAGATAAGCGTCATCAGCGATGGTTTTGGTTGCCCATTGCTGGAATTTGTTGTGGTGCTTGCTTGGCAGTTAAATGGAATGGTTTAGGTTTCCTTTTAGGAATATATTTATTATGGTTAGGGGCTTGGTTAATGCATTGGATTACTTTAATAAATCAGAAAATAGTAAATAATATGACATTATCTAGTAAAAATATAAAATCAAAATTTTCAATTCCTTTACAGCAAATAACACAGATTAAATTACTACCCATGTTATTTAATTTTGGGGTAATTCCCGCCCTAGTTTACTATATCATTTGGCTACCCCATTTAAGCCTCGATCGTAATACTAGCTTTTGGGAAGTACATCAACAAATTTTTAACTTTCATAAAAGCATGGGTAACGGTGCAAATGTACATACTTATTGTTCTGCTTGGTACACTTGGCCTTTAATGATTAGACCGATTTTATATTTCTATGAAACCGCCATAAATACCACCGATCCAGTACCAATATATCCACCTTTACCCGCCAATGTTGGTAAAATAATTTATGCTGTGCAAGCAATGGGAAATCCGGTTTTATGGTGGACAGGTACAGTAGCAGTAATTCTATTAGCGATCGCACTTTTTGGAGTTTTACTATCTAATCTCAAAAATTGGCTAAATACTACTCCTATAAATAGATTAAATTCTCCTAATTTTAATTCCCCTAAAATTTCTCCTGCTAATCTTTGCATTGCTCTTTATTTATTTATTAACTATGGCGTTAACTTTTTTCCTTGGATAATAGTAACTCGTTGCACATTTATTTATTTATATATGCCCGCTTCTATCTTTGTTTTTTTAAGCCTAGCTTGGTTAGTAGATTCTTGGTTAAGAAGCCATAAAAATGAACAAAAACAAATGGCAATAAACTTAATTATACTAATTTTATTATCCTTTATTTTTTGGTCGCCAGTTTATTTAGGTTTACCACTTTCCCATATAGAACATCTAATGCGCTTATGGTTGCCAAGTTGGTTATGAAAAAGATTTGAAAATAAAAAATTATCTATAGTAAAAATTAAAGTTGTTTGAGTGGTAGATGCAACGGAAAACCCCACAAAACTTTATTTGCCCCAGAAATTGATTGAATGTATATTGGTGGCACATCCTGCGGTAGTCTAGTCGAGTGACTATATTTACTCCTAGTACACGATCGCTTTATGTCTACAAGCACAAACGACCTTAATCGTACAGTCCGTATAGGTTCCCGGAAAAGTGACCTCGCCTTAGTCCAGACTTATTGGGTGCAACAGGAACTCCAGAAACAATTTCCAAAAAGCACCTTTGAAGTCCATAAAATGTCCACCCAAGGCGACAAAATTCTGGATGTTCCCTTAGCTAAAATTGGGGATAAAGGACTATTCACCAAAGAATTAGAAGTCGGTATGCTCAACCAAGAAACCGACTTAGCTGTACACTCCTTAAAAGATTTACCTACTAACCTACCCGAAGGTTTATTTTTAGGCTGTGTCACCAAAAGAGAAAACCCCGCAGATGCCCTAGTAGTCCATGAAAAATATAAAGACAAACAACTAGAAACTTTACCTGCGGGCACAGTAGTAGGTACATCTTCCCTAAGACGACTAGCCCAACTGCGTTATCACTTTCCCCATTTGCAATTTAAAGATATTCGGGGAAACTTAAACACTCGCCTAGATAAATTAGATAAGGGCGAATATGATGCAATTATATTAGCTGTAGCTGGTTTGCAACGCCTGGGGATGAGCGATCGCATTCATCAAATTATCCCTAGTGAAATTTCTCTTCATGCAGTTGGGCAAGGTGCTTTAGGTATCGAATGCCGTGAAGGAGACACAGAAATTATCTCTATTATCAAAACCCTTGAAGATACAGAAACCGCCCAGCGTTGTTATGCTGAACGGGCATTTTTACGCACATTAGAAGGCGGTTGTCAAGTACCTATTGGTGTTAATACCACAATAGAAAATAACCAACTTACCTTAGTTGGTATGGTAGCTAGTTTAGATGGCAAAAGATTAGTAAAAGATACTGTTACTGGTAGCCCTAACGAAGCCGAAAAAATAGGCATTCAACTCGCAGAAAAACTGCGGGAACAAGGCGCACAAGAAATTCTCAATGAAATATTTGCCACTATTCAGCGAGATAAATAGTAGACATCTAGGCGAAATTTATTTAAACCCCGATTAAAAAAAACAGAATAAACAGTGTTTTAGCTAATTTCGCCAGATATCTATTATGAAACTGACGTAGTAGCGATCGCGATCGGGGCCATTGGTAAAAAGGCCAAAATTTTTTTGCCATTACTACCAAATAGCTGAAATTGCGATCATAACGGTGCTACTCAACAGGTATCATTAGACAAAACAAATACAAGGTAACGCAAAAAATAAAATGCGAATTCTATTTGTAGCCGCCGAAGCCGCTCCTTTGGCCAAAGTAGGTGGCATGGGCGATGTAGTTGGTGCTCTGCCAAAAGTGTTAAGAAAAATGGGGCATGACGTTCGCATATTCATGCCCTACTATGGCTTTTTGCCCGATAAAATCTCAATACCCGAAGAGCCGATCTGGTGGGGCAATGCCATGTTTCAGCGTTTCGCGGTTTATGAAACAACGCTTCCGGGCAGCGATGTACCTTTGTACTTGTTTGGCCATCCAGCTTTCATGCCTCGCCGTATTTATTACGGAGAAGATGAATATTGGCGGTTCACTTTATTTGCCAATGGTGCAGCCGAATTTGCTTGGAATTATTGGAAACCGCAAATTATTCACTGCCATGACTGGCACACTGGAATGATTCCAGTATGGATGAGTCAAGATCCAGATATAACTACCGTTTTCACAATTCATAACTTAGCTTATCAAGGGCCTTGGCGTTGGTACCTAGATAAGATTGCGTGGTGTCCTTGGTATATGCAAGGTCACAATACAATGGCAGCAGCAGTACAGTTTGCCGATCGATTAAATACCGTTTCTCCTACGTATGCCGAGCAAATTAAAACTCCAGCCTACGGCGAACAGTTGGAAGGTTTGCTTTCCTATATTAGTGGTAAATCTAGGGGTATTCTAAACGGTATTGATATCGATAGTTATAACCCTGCTACTGATAGATATATCACGGAAAATTACACTGCCGATACGCTGGAAAAACGCCGCGTTAATAAGATTGCTTTGCAGGAAGAAGTAGGCTTAGAAGTAAATGCTAATGCCTTTACTATTGGTATAGTAACGCGACTGGTAGAACAAAAGGGCATCGATTTGGTGCTGCAAATTCTCGATCGCTTTATGGCATATACCGACGCTCAATTTATTCTCCTCGGTTTGGGCGATCCTTATTACGAAAACCAAATGTGGCAAATTGCCTCACGTTATCGTGGTCGGATGTCAGCATATATTCTCCAAAGTGATGCTTTAGCCCGTCGTATTTATGCCGGTGCAGATGCTTTCCTAATGCCTAGTCGTTTTGAACCTTGCGGTATTTCGCAAATGCTGGCTATGCGTTATGGCTGTGTGCCTATTGTGCGTCGTACTGGTGGCTTGGTAGATACGGTTAGTCACCATGATCCAATTAATCATGCTGGTACTGGTTACTGTTTCGATCGCTACGAACCTTTAGATCTTTTCACTTGCATGATTCGTGCTTGGGAAGCCTTCCGGTTTAAAGATAAATGGTACGAATTGCAAAAACGTGGCATGGCACAAGACTTTAGCTGGGATAAGTCTGCCCATGAATATATCAAAATGTACTATTCTATCTACAATATCTACGATAACGACCCAATTCCAGCACATTTACAACCAGAGTTATCAATACAAGCTGGTGCAGAATTAAAAAATCAACCAGCCGCTATTTCTGACGTTACTGTAGGTTTAGATGAAGCTGAACCTCAGTCTAATACTATAGGCGAAACGGAAGCCCTATCAGCTTCTGATTTGATCGGAATAAATCCCCAATCATCTCCAGAGGAAAATGATGAAAATCCAGCCCCAGTAGAACCATAAGTAAATTATGTTTAGTCTGGGAATATGACTCTCCGATATTGGTAATGATTATCTTTTGGGTAGATGGCGTTATGATTAATAAGTTTATGGCGCTTTTATTCTTTACCTTGCTAGAAAATCAAGTAATTAATATTTGTTAGTTATCACCGGAAAAAGAGAGTCGGATAAATAGGCGATCGCCTCAAAAATTAGTTAGTTATTAAACCAGGTTTTGTATATAAACCTGGTTTTTATTTGCCGCAATATTCCCCCAACTTAAATGACATAAAACATAATTTTACTGAATTAAAAAAGCCAAAATGTCCGCAAATACTGAAAAATCTCTCGGCAAAATTATCCTTGACTATTGCGCCTATTAATGTCTCATGCTTATGTTAAATCACTATAAGTAAGTATTTCTTCCGTATCTCAAACTAGATTTTACAGTAACTTTATATAAAAATCAGTATTTTTTCGGATGCCCCATATTATATAAATAATTTATCTTGCAAGAAGAATGTTATTAAGTCCAAAGCAAAACACCACTAATATGAGTATCAATGATCTCCAAGTTAGATTAATAGATGAAAGATCTAATAGTTCCTGTAACATTTTAATTATTGGTAAAACTGGTGTCGGTAAAAGTACTCTTGTTAATACTCTTTTTGGTGAAATTAAAGCCAATACTGATATTTTAAAACCTTGTACTGAATTAATTAAGGATTATTCTAAAGGTAACTTAAAGATTTATGATTCTCCTGGTTTAGAGATTCCTAGTAATAAATTAATAGAACGAATATTTTTTGATAAAAATACTAAAATAAAACAGCAAGTTTTTGAAACTCTTAAAAAACAACAAAAGAAATCTCCTCAAGAACATATTCATATTATTTATTATTGTATCAAAGAAGGAACAAGATTTGAAACATCCGAAAAAACTTGGATTGTTGAATTAAGTTACAACTGTCTCTTATACACATCTGACGCTGCCG
>CAWUOF010000231.1:0-6859 GCA_963923765.1 uncultured bacterium
ATTGTATTCCAATGCCTAAAAGCCAAGGATATCTCAATCCTTTTTGTCGGGAAGAATATCGAAAATATGTAAAATTTTATGATTTAGAAAGTATCACTAAAGATATAGAATTAAACTTTGAATATCCTGTGATTATTAAAAGGAATAGAGGCACTTGGGGAATAAATGTATTTAAATGTAATAATTCTCAAGAGGCGATCGAAGCTTTAGGCAAAATTTTTAAGCAAGATAATAACTATGATTATATTGCTATGGTTCAGCAATATATTGAAATTTCTAAAGAATATCGAGCATTGTTTATGGCAGGAGTTTTACACTGTGTATATGAAAAAGATATTTCCCAGGCAAATTTTAGTGGTAATTTAAGTAGGCTGCATTGGGAAGGTTCCCACGCCACAATAATAAATGATAACCTATTTCTATCAGAAATAAATAAATTTTGTCAACCCCTAGTTTCTAATGATTTATTAAAATATGTTGGGTTAGATGTAGCTATTGATGTTAATAACAATTTTTGGATAATTGAGGCTAATTCTTCACCAGGTTTAGACTATTTAGTAAGAGATAATGGGGAAGAAATAGCTATTGCCTGGTACAAAAAAGCGTTATTACTATTGTTTGCTAATTAGTTAAAATATTAGATATCTTTAATGATATTTAATCTATATGGTAATTTGCATGAAATATCTCTGCTAAATTTAAAGCATTAAGTTGAGCTTGGGCTTTATGTAAAGATTCAATCCATTCTTTTTCCGGGTTACTATCAGCAACTATTCCCGCTCCCACTTGTCCCCAAACTATGGCTGTTTCCGTATTATTAGGATTTTTGGTATAAAGTAATGTGCGGATTAAAATATTTAAATCTAAATCTCCTCGCCAGTCTAAATATCCGCAGGAACCATAAAATAAATTGCGTTTGATGGGTTCTAATTCTTCGATAATTTCCATACAGCGCACTTTTGGACAACCTGTAATTGTACCACCAGGAAATACACCGCGAATTAAGTCTATACTATCGTATTCTGGACTAAGAATACCGATAATATTACTAACTAGGTGCATCACATGGCTGTAACGTTCAATAGTCAGAAATTCATTAACTTTTACTGTTCCCCATTGGCAAACTCTACCGATATCATTTCGTTCTAAATCTACTAACATTATATGTTCGGCTCTTTCTTTGGTGTTAGTAATTAGTTCTTGAGCTAAATTTTCATCTATTTGGGGTGTAATACCGCGCGATCGCGTCCCTGCTATAGGACGAGTTTCTACTTGTTTTCCTGATAGTTTAATTAATCTTTCTGGCGAACAACTTATTATCACTCCCCAGGGAGTTTGCCAATAACTGGCAAATGGTGAAGGGTTAATATATTGTAATGCTCGATAAATTGACCAACTATCTACAGGGGTAGTAGTTTGAAAACGTAGGGATAAATTAGCTTGGAAAATATCCCCAGCATGAATATATTTTTGTGCTTGTTTTACGGCGTTTTCATACTCATCTTGCGACATTTCTAAAATGGGATTTATCGGAGAATGTTTCTCGGCTAATGCTAAATCTTCGGCTAATTTTTCTAGTCTATTTTTATGATTTTCTTGGTAGTTTTTTAGTTGATTTTCCATTATTTCCAGTTGTGCTGGAATGGTACCGGCTAACCATAAAATTTGTTGATAATGATCGGCTACTGCAAAACATTCTGGTTCATACCAGTAAGCTACAGGAAAAGGTAGAATATCATATTTATCTTGGGGTAGTTGTTCAATTTCCCATGCTAAATCATATCCTAACCATCCTAAATAACCTCCTGTAAAGGGTATTTCTGGGGGGATTTTTGCTGTTATATTATTTTCTATATTATTTTCTATATTTGTTATTTCATTACTTTTTTGACGCTGAAGCAAACAACGTAAAAAAGGTAAAATATTGCCTAAGCTTGGTGTCCATAATTGGGGCTGATTATTGATAATCCGGGGAGAACCGGCACAAATTGAATATCTAGCTAAATTTGTATTATTATTTTCGTTATTATTGGTGATAATTGGACTTTCTAATAAAGTAGCTATAGGAAAATGGTTGTCTTGATTAGGGAAATTTGGGTTAATTTCGGAAGGGGTATTTAAAAATAATGCCTCGAATATTTGGGAACCTGTACGATTTTCTAAAGGTAGCGATCGCCAATACCAAGGTTTTAGCGGTGTTATAGTTGATGTTTGCTGAGGTAATATCGCCTTGGTTATCATAATATTTATATCTATTCTCGGTAAAAGCTTTATTTTTTCCTGGGCAAATTTATTGCCTATTTCTGCCATTGTTTCTTTGGTTTCAGGATGAATCCAATTAGGTGCTAAAATTCCTAATGGTACTGCTACAAATGCACGGGTTAAAATGTCTTTTGCTGGTAATTTTAACTCCGGTGTAGATATAATCTCTTGTTCATATAATAATAAATCTAAATCGATACTACATTGAATTTGTCCGGCTTTGCCTCTAATTCTACCCAGGTTATTTTCTATGGGTTCTAAAACTTCTTTTTGTAGTTCGATCGCTGCTAATTTAGTAGCAATTAATACCACTCCATTTAAATAATTTTTTGTCGGCTTTTCCGCGATCGCTGGATTTTCATATACTGGAGATATCTCTAATATCTGTACTTTTTCCTTTAGGGCTTGTAAGGCTTTGATGATATTAGACTCAACCTCATAGTTAGAACTAAAAGCAATTAAAGCAAACATATATAATACTTTTCAGGACACATAGTAGTTTATTTCTGTGGAAGTCTATTTATTCCTACTCCCAACCATAGCTTTTTATATATAGTTATGATATGTCCAATATTTAGCCCCATGATAAATTTCTTTAATATTTTAATGCTTTACTGTAAAAATATATATTAAAATTTGTTTAAATTATATTTATATATAGTGTTTAACATGAAAATACTATATCATAATAAAGTTTACTGGAGTTTGGATATAAACTCGATAAGTTTGCATAAATTATATTTATGTAAAATATTTATGTAAAATATTTATGTAAAATATTTATATAAATTTTCAATTATTTGCTGGAAAAATTAACTAAATCTATGCGCGTTTCAACAATTGCAATTTTAACTTGGGCAACACTGACCACAGGGGAAATAGAAAACTCGATCGCCTCTCATATTCCAGAGGAAAATACTAATTTACACTTGGCTAATGTAACTAATTTAACTAATGCTTCACAACAGTTAATTAATCATAAATTATTTTATACAACATTAGTAGAAAAATTACCTGCTGATAAAGTGGGAATACTTGGCACAGTAGAAAAAAATATAAATCAATATAGCCAGGAAATTAACTTGCTTAAACAAAATATAAGCCAAGAAAATAATAATCAACCGCAGCAAGTCGATCGCCAGAATACGGAAACAGGTAAAAAATTAGTGAGAGATATTAAAATCCGGTTTGTTGATAAAAACGGTAAAGAAATACCTCACCAAACTAAAATTAATTTTATTCAAGAAGAATTAAGACTAAAATCAGGGCAAGAATTCCAAGCAGATATATGGCGATCGGACTTGCAAAGAATTCGGCGTTTAACTTCCTTAGAAAATGTCAAAACATCAGTACAAGATAGAGGTAAAAACGTTGATATTATCTATGAAATTCAAGAAAGACGCTTTCCAGCTTTTAGCTTTGGAGGCGGAAATAATGAAGATGTGGGTATATTTGCTACATTTGGTTATCGGGATGAAAATATCGCGGGCAAAAATCAACAGATAAAAATAGATACGGAATTAAGCGGTAAAGATATTAATTTTAAAGCTAAATATACTAATCCAGCTAGGGCAACATTTCCAGATAGATTAGGTTATAGTATAGAAGCATTTCGCGATCGCAAACTTTCAGATATCTTTAATAAAGATATAAATTTACAACGTGGTGGAAGAGTGCGAGAAGGGAGAATAGGCGGCGGTGTTGCAGTCTTAAAAGCTATTAGTGAAGAATGGCAAGGTTCATTAGGTTTAAATTATACTCAAGTTAGCATACGCGATCGAGATTTTAATATAGGCAAAAGAGATATTTTTGGTAATCCTTTGTCGTTAAGTGGTAAAGGCATAGATGATTTATATACAATATCTTTAGGATTAACTAGAGATACTCGCGATCGGCGAATAAACCCAACTAAAGGTTCCCTATTTACCCTGTCTACTGAACAATCTATCCCTATCGGAGTAGGAGAAGTATCACTAAATAGATTAAAGGCTAATTATATTAAATATCTACCTGTAAATTTTGTGGGGAAAGTAGATGCAGAAACTAACCCAGAATTAGCAGAAATGATAGCTATTAATTTACAAGCTGGTACAATTTTAGGTGACTTTCCCCCTGCTGAATCATTTATATTAGGTGGTTTAGATTCAGTAAGAGGATATAATACGGGTGATATTAGTAGCAGTCGTAGTTATATATTAGGATCTGTAGAATATCGTTTTCCTATATTACAATGGTTGGGAGGAGTAGCATTTACTGACTTTGGTTCTGATTTAGGAACAGCTAATAATGTGTTAGGAAAACCGGCAATAATTAGGGATAAACCGGGTAGTGGTTTTGGTTATGGTGTGGGAGTAAGAGTTAAATCTCCTATTGGTATAATTCGTGGTGATTTAGGAATTAGTGATGGAGGAGATATAAGATTTGAAATAAAAACCGGGCAGAGATTTTAGAAATAGGAATTTTAGATTATTATCTACCTTCAACGTATCGTTTTAATTCTCTAGCCATACGTTCCATGCCGCGATGTTCGTCCGATCGAATAAATGGAAAAAACAAACGAGTTAGCCAGCCAGAAAAAATTTCTCGATGAATATATTTAGTTCTACCAACGCCAATTTCTTGTAATTCAAAAATACATTCAGTACGAAAACCGATAATACTAGAAACCCAGGATAAACAAAAACCGGGTTGTACCAATGTTACCAAAGCTTGATATTCGGTTTTTTCTTCTCCAGGAACCCGACGCAGGGAAAGAAAAATTTCTTGTCCCTCGGTAAAAGTCAGGGATGAATTTGCGTCAAATAGAAAAGAATTCCACTTTAACCAGCGTTCTTTATGATATAACGCTTGCCAAACTTGTTTTTTCGAGGCATTAATCTCGGTTTCGGTGTAAAGACTTGGCATATTAATAGAAAAATAAAGAATTGTCGATCGAGGATTAAAAAAACGCCACAAACCGAAATCTAAAATTTAAACTGATAAATTTAGCTTCAGCAGAGTTAGGCATTTAAAATCTAAAAGCTGATATCAGAAAATAGCTTTTAGGAGAAAAGCAGCAAAATGACTAAGTTAACACCCAATCCTAGCTTTAGTTTAATGATACGCTTGGAACTGCCTAATCAAGCGGGAATGTTGGCCAAAGTATTGCAGACGA
This sequence comes from uncultured bacterium, assembly GCA_963923765.1. Taxonomy (GTDB): domain Bacteria; phylum Cyanobacteriota; class Cyanobacteriia; order Cyanobacteriales; family CAWUOF01; genus CAWUOF01. Next base: position 5,417 of record CAWUOF010000231.1, read on the forward strand.
TCGCCTCTGTGGGCGGAAATCTCGGTGATATAAATATAATCGAGCAAAATCGCAAAACCTGCATCCGGGAAATTATTGTTGATGCGGCTAGTAGCGAACAGCAAGACCAGATAATTACTGGAATTAAAGAAATTTCCGAAGTAAAAATACTAGAATTTTACGATCGCACCTTCCACATTCACCAGGGGGGTAAAATCAGCATTCAAAGTAAAATACCTTTAAAAAGACAAGCTGATTTAGCAATGGCCTATACTCCTGGTGTGGGCAGAATATCCCAAGCTGTGGCCAACGATCGGGAACAAGTTTATAATTTGACCTTTAAAAATAACACTGTTGCCATAGTTAGTGATGGTAGTGCTGTTTTAGGTTTAGGTAATCTTGGCCCAGAGGGAGCATTACCCGTTATGGAAGGCAAAGCTATGTTATTTAAAGAATTTGCCAACATAGACGCTTTCCCCATCTGTTTAGCTACTCAAGATACAGAAGAAATAATTCGTACTGTAAAAAATATCGCCCCTGTTTTTGGTGGAGTTAATTTAGAAGATATTAGCGCCCCTCGGTGTTTTGAAATTGAAACTCGCTTAAAACAGGAATTAGATATTCCTGTATTTCACGATGATCAACATGGTACAGCTATAGTTAGTTTAGCGGCTTTAATTAATGCTTTGAAATTCGTTAAGAAATCTTTAGAAGAAATTCGCATAGTTATTAACGGTGCAGGGGCGGCAGGAATTGCTATTGCTCGTTTATTGCGTAAGGCAGGGGCTAGTAATATTTGGATGTGCGATTCTAAAGGGATTTTATCAAAAAATCGCAGTGATTTAAATGCGGAAAAACAAGAATTTGCCGTAGAAACTAGCGGTAATTTAGCAGTGGCAATGCAAAATGCTGATGTTTTTTTGGGAGTGAGTGTACCGGGAGTTGTGACACCGGAAATGGTGCGATCGATGGCGAAGGATCCGATAGTTTTAGCTATGTCTAATCCTATTCCGGAAATTCAACCAGAATTAGTAATTAATGATGTTGCTATTATGGCGACTGGTCGTAGTGATTATCCTAATCAGATTAATAATGTTTTAGCGTTTCCTGGTGTATTTCGCGGGGCTTTAAATTGTCGTGCTTCTTGTATTACTACTACTATGTATTTAGAAGCAGCTAAGGCGATCGCTGCTTTAATAGAACCTTCAGAAATCAACCGGGAATATATTATTCCTTCGGTATTTGATGAACGGGTGGCTGTTGCTGTTGCTAATGCGGTGGAAAAAGCGGCGCGATCGGAAGGTATTGCCCGTATTTAGGGTATTGCATATTAGGTGCATATCATAAGTTATCGAAAACCCCGCCCCTACAACAAATATTACTAAAGCGCAACAACGGCGCAAAAACGTTACACGGTGGATTAATTTATTATCACCCACAGATAAATAAAAACCGTTGTTGCAC
>CAWUOF010000232.1:0-6853 GCA_963923765.1 uncultured bacterium
CTATGTTAAACTATGCGAACAAAATTATCAAAGATTTAATCGTGCTTCGCTCTGGTCGGGTTTCATCCGGTAAAACCGAGGGTCTTTACCCGACATTTAAGATAAATTTTAAAATCGCTATATTCCTATTCCCTCTTCTCTTTATTTTTAGGGGAAATAGGTGGGGATTTTTCTACTATTTTTCCTCCATTAGTAACTGATATGTTAACTGCGGTACTTAAAGGTACTAAAACCTCTGCTACTTGAGTTTGTTGTTGCAGTTGTTCGGTTGAAGATACTAAACCACTTAAACCATTAACTAATTTACGAATATTGTTACGAAAATTAGGGTCTCCTGTTAAATCATCTAAATCGGAAGTAATTTTTTGGACATTTTGAAATGTAGTTCTAGCTGAATCAAGAGTTTGTTGTAATAAAATTATATTGTTAGGGTTATTTATGGTATTAGAAACATCCCGTAAATTAGCAGAAGTTTGAGCAGCATTAGCGGATAATTTTTCTAGGTTTTGTAATAATTCCCCTTGCTGAATTCGATTAATAAAAGGGGATAAAGTGCTAACAGTTGTTCGCAATTGGTTACTAATTTCGTTGATGTCGGCTAGGGTTTTTGTGAGATTGTTTTTATTGGTTTCTACTACATTATTAAGATTATCAGCGAGGCGATTTAGTTTATTAGCTGCTATCGCAACTTCTTGGGATGTTTGCGAAGCAGTTACAGTAAATTGCTGATTAGCTTGGATAGCAGCCGTGCCAATTTGTTTAGTGGTATTATTGATTTGATTGGTGGTGCGATCGATTTGGGTATTAAGTTGAGACATGGTATCACCGAGTTGATTACTGAGGCGATCGACATTATTACCTATTTGATTAGCCGTGCGATTTATAGAATTACTAGAAGCAATAGTAGAGGTAGAAATAGCAGTTAATTCGGTTTTGGCGGTTTTGGTTAAATCTGATAATTCTTTGGTAAGTTTAGCTACATCAGCACTGGCATTAGCACTGTTTTTTACTAAGTTATTTAAGTTAGCTATAAATTCCGGTTTGGTAAAGGTGTCTAATAGGCGCACCGTTACGCGCAAAAAGTCATTAAAACTTACTCCTATTTGTCCCGTAATTTCGGCGCGATCGCATAAAATTAAACTGCGATCGCACTGAGGATCTAGCGGTTTTTTTATGGTTTTTATTTCTGGTAATTTCGGCGACGGGGGAATAATATCAATAGTTGTTTCACTAATTAAACCGGCTTGATTAGCTTCTGCTATGGAATTAGCAGGAATTATTAAATCTGGTGGGGAAATTTCAATTATTACTTTTACTTCATTTGCATCAGTTTTAATGTTGGTAATTCTTCCCACATATACTCCACGAAACCTAACTGGGGCACCGATTTGGATACCGGCGGCATTAGCAAATTTAACCGTTACTATATAGCTAGTTTTCACAAAAGGATTTCCTTGCAACCAGGAAATTAGGGACCCTAATAAACCTAGTCCGAGTAAAATTAATAAGCCTACGGAACCCTCTCGTAATGTACGCGATCGCATATTTACCCCTGAGATATTAGTAATTTTTACTTTAATTACTTTAAATAAAATTTTAATTAATTTTAGTTATAATATCAAAAAAATAACATGGGCAAAAAACTATACAATTCTATGATAAAAATTTTAACTTAATACCTGAATCGGACCACTGATACTACCACTAAAAAATTGTCGAATTAATGGATTATCTGTAGTATCAATATCGATTAGATTTCCTTGCCATTGCACCTTACCTTGATAAAGAAAAACTAATCGATCGGTAGTGCGGCGAATAGTACTATCTTGGTGAGTCACAATGCTATAGGTGTTACAACCTCCTTCTTTATCTTGTAACTGGCGAATTAAATCTTCAATTACTGTAGAAGCAATCGGATCTAAACCGGCAGTAGGTTCATCATAGAGTAAAACTTCAGGGTTATGTTGAGGATTTTCGGGATTTTGCATAATAGCGCGAGCAAAACTAACTCGTTTTCGCATTCCTCCAGATAGTTGCGCCGGATAGCGATCGCCAATTCCAGGTAGTCCTACCATTTCCAGTTTTTGATTTACCAAATCTCGAATTATATTATGTGGTAATTTTGAATTTTGAAACAGTAAAAAACCTACATTTTCTTCAACAGTTAAAGAATCAAATAAAGCCGACTGTTGAAACACCATACCAATACCAATGGGATCTGCCACATCATCTACCCATCGAGTTCTTAATTTACCTTGCACATAAACATCTCCCGCATCGGGAGATAATAAACCTGCAATTACTCGTAAAATGGTAGATTTACCCGTTCCTGAAGGGCCAATTATTCCCAAGGCTTCCCCTTTATAAATCATTAAATCCACTTTATCTAAAACCACATTAGGCCCAAAAGATTTACTAACTCCTTTTAATTCGATTAATGGTTCTGGCATATTTTCTATATAATATGTTATTGACAATTTTTGCTAGGAAGCTATATACAGCATATAGTAAATTTATAATGTAAAAATTTCGTGAATTTTTTGCATCACAAGACTTTCATCAATTTTCCTAGTTTTCTGATTTATCTAAGTTTTGAGTTTAAAAAAAAGTAAAGTTTTAATAGATTCAAGATTGCTCTGATATTATAATATATACAGTTAAAAAGCTAATTCTGTCTAAATTTGATAAAAATTTCCCCCAGAATAGCTAAATATTTTCGCCTAAAAGCTTTGCTAATAACCTGCTTTTATATATTGATCTGTAAACGATCGCCATTTTTATTACAGAAAATAAAAATGGGCAAAACCCAATATTAGATAACATATAGGTGCATCAGGAATCTGCCCTGACTACATTCTAAGTTGGAAAATACACCAGAAAACTATATCACTCAGCACACAGAAAAGCTTTTCACAGAATTTGAGGGACGATTTATCCCCGGATTTGCTGATATGCTCCGGAAAAAATAATTTATGGGCTGCTTTATAAATCAGTCCTGATTATCCTTTAATAGTATAGGCAAAATCGACAAAATCTTTTATGGTATGTGAACAATATATCAAAAAAAGAATTTTTGGCGGGGCCTCAATATCAAAAAATCTCGGTGAAGTATTCTAGGACACAAAAAACAGATTATTGGCAAAATTAAGGCGTAAGAGTATAAATTTCTCAGACCAGTATTTTTTATTGTTTCCAAAAGTAAATTCATTATGTCAATTGGGTTACTAAAACAAGCTTTGCGTACTATTAAGTACGAATCTCGGATAGCCTGGAGTTTTAATGGCAAAACTCCCCGTCGAGTTAACCAATGGTTTAAGTGGTTGGCACCAGGATTATTAGTAAAACGCTGGATGCTAATAAGTGCAGGAGGAGTATTACTAGCAGTAATTGGATTAGCTATTTGGATTAAACTAACTCCGGTTTTTAGGGTAATTCAGTTTATAGAAAATCTGCTGGAATGGATAACAACAATTATACCCAGTTATATTAGTGGTCCGATCGCCTTAATCATTGGAATTTTATTAATTTTGTGGGGACAAACCCGGACTTTTGGCGCAATTACCGAAGTATTACGACCCGAAGGAGATCAAGAATTAATTGATGCCATATTAAACCATCGGCGTCTATATCGAGGGCCTAAAATTGTAGCTATTGGTGGTGGAACAGGTTTATCTACTCTACTACGAGGTATAAAAGAATATAGCGCTAATATTACTGCTATTGTCACTGTAGCCGATGATGGCGGTTCCTCTGGTAGATTACGACGGGAAATAGGTGTACTACCACCAGGAGATATTCGCAACTGTTTAGCTGCTTTAGCCAACGAAGAAAAACTATTAACAGAATTATTTCAATATCGTTTTCAAGCTGGAAATGGTTTAGTAGGTCATAGTTTTGGCAACCTGTTCTTAACAGCAATGAGTGAAATTACCGGAGATTTAGAACAGGCAGTTGCAGCTAGTTCCCAAGTTTTAGCAGTGCGTGGGGCGGTATTACCAGCTACTCTTAGTGATGTTAAACTTTGGGCAGAATTAGATGATGGTCGCTATATTGAAGGAGAATCTAGCATTACTGAAGCTGGCGGAAAAATAGTTAAAATTGGATGTATTCCGACGGCGCCGCCAGCCCTACCAAGAGTTTTAGAAGCAATTTATGAAGCTGATTTTATTATCATTGGGCCTGGTAGTTTATATACTAGCGTGATTCCTAATTTATTAGTCCCAGAAATTGCCAACGCGATCGCCTCTCGTAATGTTCCTCGCATTTATGTTTGTAATATTATGACTCAGCCAGGGGAAACCCAAGATTATACCGTTGCTGACCATATTCGGGCGATCGATGCAGCCTGCGGACAACCTTTATTTAATGATGTTTTAGTCCAAAGAAAATCTCCTTCTTCTAAAACTTTATTGCGTTATGCCCAGGAAAATTCCTATATGGTACAACTCGATCGAGATGCCGTAACTCAATTAGGTCGTAACATAGTTTTAGCCAATATCATGGATGAAGACGAATATACTGGTTTAGTCCGTCACAGTTCCCAACGTCTAGCCAGAGTTTTACTCCGTTGGTATAGTCGCACTCAAGTTTTATAAAGGAGTATAACAATTGACCTTAGACCATCACAAATCTTTTGCTAATTATAAATCTGATATCCATAACTAAATAATATCTATACCTTCAATTTTCAATTTATCCTTATTAGTTATGGTTCAGATTGATTAATTGGCAAAGATTGACTATACCAAGTAACTATAACAAGTTCACAAAAACTTGATATTTTTGCTTTTCTAATATTTGAAGTCAGGGAGTATCTAAACTTGTGGAAATTCTCAAAATTAAATTTCAATAATTAAATATTAATATTACAGTAATTAATATTTATCAACTTATCCACATCATTTAGGGTCACTATACAAGAAAAACCATGACATCGCCAGCAATTAACCTTTATCTTCCTAATACAGAAGCAACTTTTTCCCTGGGGATGAAATTAGGAAAATCCCTTTTCCCTAATAGTACAATTCTTCTACAAGGCGACTTAGGTAGTGGCAAAACTACCCTAGTACAAGGACTAGGTAAAGGCTTAGGTATCACAGATGATATAGTTAGCCCTACTTTTACTTTAATTAATGAATACCATGAGGGAAGCTTACCTTTATATCACCTAGATTTATATCGCTTAGAACCTCAAGAAATATTAGGATTAAACTTAGAAATATATTGGGAAAGCCTAGAAGTAGAACCCGGAATAGTAGCGATCGAATGGGCAGAAAGAATGCCCTACAAACCAGAAAATTATCTATTAATTAGTATTAATCACACCGAAACAGGTAGGCAAGCGCAATTAATACCCATAGGAAATTTTCCTAATGCTTGCCTAACTACTATCCTGAACTAAAATAAATCTAAATTATCCAAAACTCAAAGCTTCCCCCCTAACATTTGTATGTAATTTTCCTTTCTCATACACCACTTGACCGCCTACAATAGTTATTACTGGCCATCCGGTTAAATTCCAACCTTCAAAGGGACTCCAACCGCATTTAGTTAATAATTCCTCCCGTAACACTGGGCGATAATTATCTAAATCTACTAATACTAAATCAGCATCATAACCAGGAGTAATTAAACCCTTATTAGGAATATTATAAGCATTAGCAACAGCCGTTGACATCCAGTTAGCTACTTGGGCAACTGTACAACGTCCTTGCCTAGCTTGGGTAAGCATTAAAGGTAAAGAAGTTTCTACTCCTGGCATTCCCGAAGGAGTATTAGGATATCCTTGGGCTTTTTCGGTGAGGGTATGGGGTGCATGATCTGTGGCGATAAAATCAATTACTCCATCTAATAAAGCTTGCCAGAGAATTTCATTATCTTGAGGCGATCGCAAAGGTGGATTCATTTGGGCTAATGTGCCAATTTTGCTATAAGCATCAGTATTTAATAATAGATGTTGTGGAGTTACTTCGGCTGTCACCCAATTAGGTTTATCTTGCCTTAAAAGATTAGCTTCTTCCCCTGTAGATAAATGCAATATATGTAATCTTCTTTGATATTTTTTAGACAGTTTTAACGCTAATTCAGTTGCTAATAAAGCTGCTTGATTATCTTGAATTTGTGAATGTATAGCCGGATCTGTTTCCCCAGCAAACATTTGCCGCCGTTGATTAATTCTCGCTTGGTTTTCCGCATGAACAGCTATTAATCTTTCTCCTTGGGAAAATATAGTTTCTAAAGTTTCTGCTTGATCAATTAATAACGGACCATGCATAGAACCCATAAAAATTTTAATACCAGGAGTTGGATTAGCAGTCAACAAATCTGGTAAAATTTCCGCCGTTGCACCGATAAAAAAGCCATAATTAACTAAACATTTATTAGCGGCTCGTTGTAATTTATCATTTAAAGCTAGTTGAGTAGTAGTTAAAGGTTTAGTATTAGGCATTTCCAAAAAAGAAGTAACACCGCCCCGGGCACAGGCACAACTAGCAGTAAATAAATCTTCTTTATATTCTAGTCCAGGTTCCCGAAAATGAACTTGTGGATCGATAACTCCTGGTAGTAAAGTTAATCCCATAGCGTCTATTTCTGTGGTGGATAGATCCGCAGGAGTCGGAATTTCTGGCGCTATTTGGTAAATTTGGCGATCGCGAATTTCCACATCTCCTAAGCAAAAATCTCCATTGGGCAAAAGAATTTGGGCACGACGAATTAACACACAAGAAATAGAAGACATAATACTGAGTTAAATTTAATACTGAATTGGCTTAAGCTGTACTGTATTTATCATTTAAGTTTACAGCTATTTTCAGGTAAATAAACCACAAACCGACCTCTCTGGTAAACCTCT
>CAWUOF010000233.1:0-6841 GCA_963923765.1 uncultured bacterium
ATTTGTATTTAGTTGCGATCGCCCTCACTATTAAATGACCAGTATTTCAGATTAATAAATTTTTATTTTCATACCTTGATTCAGCAACGCCCCCCCATTAACTTACTTTCAGTAGTAAACTTAAGGAAACTTAACTTCAGAAAAATATAGGGTACATTCCGACTGAAATATAGGTTAATTGTTTATAGCTTAAACTTCCGCTAACGACACCCTCCATACTAGATAATTTTTTGTTGATTGAGTTAATTAATCATCTTGATAACACTTAGGTTGATCGCCATTGGGTCGAGAATAAGCCGAACGTTTTCCACAAGATCGCCCAGCTTTATCTGTATCATAAGGACATTCACAACCTCCTGCTTTTGCGGAACGAATGGGAATGTGAGGGCGGATCTTTTTATCGTTAGTTTGACTGCTTTGTTGAACTTGAGAAGACTTTTGCGCGATCACCGGGTGATCGTTAGTCAAAGCTGAAGCTTCACCGCAGATACCTACAGTAACAATGATTACCAAAAGAAAAGCGATCGCGGAACGTAACAATTGTTTACACATAAATTAGTTAATTAACTCAACAGATTTTGTTTTATCTGCTCTTGTACACAAAATTTAAAATATTCATAATTATTTAACAAAATTTAAACTCATTTTGAGATGCACCCTGAAAATATTATTTTTTTGGCAAAGATGCAGTCTAAAATATGATTAATCTTGCTTAATCTTATTAAAAAAGTCTGGCTAATTAATGATATTGGCGGTATTTATTCAGCCAAGCTTGAATAGCCGCATTTAATTGTAACTTTTCGGTGGCATTAATTCCGGCTGGATCGAAGCGATCGCGATAATAAAGCTCAATAATAGGTAATAATTCCATAATTAAATCAGAAACTAAATCAGAATTTGTTAATTCCTGCTGTATTCTTATAATCCAATTTTTTAAAGACTCGGAAGGATGGCGAATCAATCCGCTATTATTTAAGGCTTTTTCAATTAAATCAAACTGGGTATTTTCTGTAACTATGGCTTTTTGATTTTTACCTACTAAAATTTTTCCAGATATTCTCCGCACTAATTTTTTATTTTTAAATTTACCCAGGAAAATTATTAACAATACTAGCGATAACAAGCCACCATATTTTAAAATATCATAAATACTGATAACTTGCGATAAACTTGATAATTTAAATACTAATAATGCCCACAAATCTCCCATAAATGCCAATATAGAAATATTAGCATCTTCCAGACTTCTCCAATCAACAGGTGTAGTATCAAAAGATTGCCATTTTCCGTTTAAATATACTAAAGCCCAAGCATGGGCATGGCGATTTCTAACAATATATACATTTTCTAAGCGGCTAAATTCATGCACGGAATATCCTACTACATAGCGAGTTGGTATGCCTAAAGCGCGTAATAGCATGGTAGTAGCAGTAGCAAAATATTCACAATGACCCGATCGAGTTTTCAGTAAAAATGTTGATAAAGATGTTAAATTTTTATCTTTACCGATAAGTTGTAGAGAATAACTAAAATTATCTTGAAAATAATTATTAACTTCCTGTAATATTTGTTTTTGTGATTTACCTTTAAGATTTAATTGTTTAATAATTTGCTCTAAGCTGGCTTTTTCTTGTTGATCTATATACAAATCATCTGCTGTGGGCGGAATATCAAAATCATAATTATAATTAAATTGTATTTGGTAGGCGATCGAATTACTCTTGCTAGTATATTTTACTGTACCATAAGGATTTTTTTCTAGGCTATTAACGGATAAGTTATTAATGGCAAAGGTGCCATTTGCTAGTTTTAACAAACCTTGGTTACTGGGGAATGTCCCAGCAATGTTAATTATAGATTTATTATCTAATTGATTCCCTAAAGCCCAATTTTTGCCACTAAAATCTGGTTTTACCGGAGTAAATTCTGATTTTGTTGCTACCCAAATTCCACCTTGATATTTATTATATATAGCTTCTTTTAATAATAAAGGAAAATCTTTTTTACTCTCAGTATTAACTCTAAAAATAATATCATTAGACTGTTTTAATAAACCAACTGCTCCCATATTTGTTTGTTTTTGTAAAGCATTACTTTGTAACTCGTTACCCTGACTAAGCCATGCTACTACAGCATTTTCTAAATTTAGGTGGAGTTGATGTAATGCTATTTGGGTAATAAATCCCATAGTGGCAGCAAGTAGTATAAAACTAAGCCAGACTAGGGGGGAAACTCTGGGCGATCGAATATACCAAAGAGCAATAGATAATACTAACACCATGACAATATAAAATAATATATTTTCACTATGCCCGACACTAGCAGACCAAATACAAATTACAAAATAGGGATAATTAAGATTAACAATAAATTTATTATCTACTGCTGGTGTTGTCGGATTTTTCAGCAATAAAAACATTGTGCGAATATCGATAGTTTCCTTAACAGAATAATTTTGAAATGCCATTAAAGGAAAGAAAATTAGCGGTAGCCATTGTAAAATATTATAAATTAGATAAATAGTGCGATTGGTAATAAAAATATAAACAGTAATTATAATCAGGAGTAATACACAAAAATTAGCAATACGCCTAAAATCATTATTAGATAAATCCCATCGCCAACTAAAAAAGCGCGGACATTCCAATATAATAGCGATCGGTATTGCTAAAATCCAAAATTCTGTTTGCCAGCCCCAAAAAATTAGGGCAATACCTAGTAAAAATGGCGGCATTTTCATATTTTCATTAACTCCTCTTGCATATTCCCTAATTTTAAAACGCGAAAAGTTACCCGATCGCTTTGCATCGATGAAAAATCGAAGTTATTTAAACTTGCTTTTTCTGGATATGTGAGTATTAAAACTAAAACATCAACCCCGACTTTAGTGAGATAATTAACTAAATTTTGTCGGGAGTTATCCCAATCTAAAAATATACAAATACAGCCACTTAATAAGGAAATTTTTTCAGTAATTACAGGAATTAAGCTATCAAAATTTTTATCTTGACAAGAAATAACAGATGCTAGAATTTCTAACATTTTTTCTGTATAACTAATACCTCTACCAAAGGTAAAACAATAAGCTTCATGCCCAACAAACATTAAATCTAATAAAGATTCTTGAGTTTGCACTTCACAAGCTAAAGAAGCAGCGATCGCGATCGCTTCATCTAAAATATCACTATATTTAAGCTGCTGTTGAAATGTATCTAAAATCAAAGCGTGTCTAACAAAAAACTCATCTTGCTCTTCTTTAACTATAGGCTTACCAACTTTTGCCCAACTTTTCCAATGAATTTTACGGGGAGAGTCTCCAGGGCGATATTCTCTTAATGATCTAAATTCCTCAGCATCCCCAACAGAGGATGCTAAGGCTACTCCACCAGATTGATATTTTCTCGATCCGGGTAGTTGAATAGGTGGTAATTTATATAATTTTGGTAAAACTAACAAAGTCTGGGGTAAAGCAATACTCACAGCAGCATTAAAAATATTAAAAGGATCTGGTTGTGTCACCGTTAAACCTGCTAATCTAATTACACCTCTATAAGTAGGCGTAATTTCACCCATTACCTCAGTTTTGCTATTAGGTAAAAGCGTAGGTATATCTATAGTTTTTGCTGTGCCTTTTTGTTTCCTCTCCATTAGCCATAGCCAGCGATAATATCCTAAATATCTATCAAGAGTATTACGTTTATTTTCCTGGGGTTCGGTTATTTCTAAAAATTCTGATAAAGTCGGGCGAGGATCGACAAAATTTTCTAATAGTTTTAAATGAGTTTGAGTTTGATTAGTTTTGTTATGAATAATTACACGATATTTTATTGTTATCCCAACAGTGGCAAATTTAGGTAATATCCGCACTGCTTGAAAACGGAAACGAAAAAATCGACTGTAAATTATTGATACGATAAATAGGGATAATACAAAAGCAAAAACTTGATAGGTCATGTTTTGGTTAGTATTACCGCCTACTACAGCTAATAAAATTAAACAGTAAAATATAAATGTACCGCTTTCTGTTAATCTTCTTTTTCTCGATCGCTCCAAGGCGGCACTAAAGCGAATAATTTTATAGATAAAACTTTTCATGTTTTTATATATAAATTTTAACTAGGAACAGGTATAGATTTTATTACTTCTTCCACTACACTAGCGGCTGTTTTACCAGAAAAACGTGCTTGGGGTTCCATCACTAAACGATGAGCAATAACTGATACTGCTAATTCTTGAATATGCTCTGGTGTCACAAATTGATAGCCATCAAATAAGGCTAATGCTTGAGCTATTTTCATTAAAGCAATAGACGCTCGTGGACTTGCTCCTAATTGTACACCCTCAGCCCCTCTTGTCCCATTGATAATATCAACAAGATAGCGTTTTAATACTTCACTAATTTTTACTTGTTTAACTTGTTGTTTTAAGGTAATTATATCTTCTATGGAAACACAAGCTTTTAAAGTTTCTATGGGTGATTCTTCTATTTGAGCAGATAGTAATTTTACTTCATCTTCTGGTGATATATACCCTAAACTAAACTGCAATGCAAAACGATCCATTTGTGCTTCTGGTAGTGGATATGTACCGCGAGATTCTACTGGATTTTGAGTAGCTATTACAAAAAATGGCTCTTTTAATTTTCGTAGATTTCCATCAATACTAACTTGAAATTCTGCCATTGCTTCTAATAAAGCAGATTGAGTCCGAGGTGACGATCGATTAATTTCATCCGCTAATACAATATGAGCAAAAATCGGCCCTTCATGGAAATAAAAAGTACGTTCATTAGGAGCTAAAATAGAAACACCTAAAATATCTGAAGGTAATAGATCGGGGGTAAATTGAATACGTTTAAAACTAACATCTACTGAAAAGGCTAAAGCTTTTGCTAATGTCGTTTTACCTGTTCCCGGATAATCTTCTAATAAAACATGACCCCCACTCGCAAAGGCTGCCAGCAATTTTCTAATAGCTGCTGATTGCCCTTTCATTACTTTACTAATATTATCGGCAATTTTTTGATAGATTATTTGCCCAGATATATTATTAGATACATTATTACTTTCTGGATTTACTTTGTCTGTCATATTGGGTATTATTATCTATTATATTTCTAATATTGTAGATATTATAACTGTAATTTTTACTTACACCGATTTATCTTTATAAAATATAAATATTTGCAAATACAAACAAAAATTTAGGAGCGATCGCCCCTAAATAGTTAAATAATTTATGATATTTAATTACATTTACTAATCGCTTGCTGTGGTGTAACACCCTCTCGTAAACGACCACGATTATACATGGTTGTTTTCATACATTTACTGATTCTTTGCCCGGAAATATTATCCGTTGCGTTTTGACAGGCAGCGATCGCTATATTAGCAGTCATATTTACACGAATTTTATTACTAGATGAATACATCACATCTTTTACACAGGCGCTAATTGCTGCACTTTGCTCTACTGTTGTCACATTTTGACAAGCGACATTAGCGGCACTTTCGCTAATTTCCGATCGCCGTCGATTTTGAGAATACATTAATTTATTCATGCAATGAGTTTTAAACTGATTCGCCTCCGCTTTATTTCCCTGGGGTTCTATAATAGCTATTGTCACTAAAACCGACAATAATATATAAATAATTCCCGTATTTTTACTGACTTTCATAGTCTCTATTTCCTGATTTCTTTTCAGGAAATTATAACAAAAGAGACTATTTAAAATTATTTTTTGGTATTTTATTATATTATAGTCATCATCAATCTATCTAAAAAATCACAGAATACCCGATTTAATAACTTAGATAACTAGATTTGTACAAGTTACCCTACTAAATATTAGGATAAAATCTACTCCAGCCATATCAAATAATATGGTAGGGGCGGGTTAGGCGATAAATTATAATAATTAACAAAAGGGCAACAGATAACTAAAATAAATCCGCCCTGTCATATCGAATAATATCGAATAATTAACGGAAAATAACCAACTTTTAACCGTAATGGCAACTATAATTTAAATAAATAGCGCATCATTGATTATTTACTATTCTATGTTAGAAGATAAAAAAATAAAAAGTTAATATAAGAAAATTATACTTAAATATCTAATAAATTAACAGTAAATCATAAATTCCAACTTAGAGATTAATCTAGTTTAGATTAATCTAAAACTTTCAACCAACCGCGACGGATAGCGTGTAAAATACGGTCTACAGCCGCACGTTCTTCAATATTTAAAGCATTTTCTGTAGCAAACATCAATGCTTGCATATCAGCCCGCTTGACACCGCCATAATACCAAACTTCACCAAACACATCAGCAATTTTAGCATTAGAGAAAAGAACTTGATAACTGTGCATAATCTTAGCTTGAACTCAATAATCTTAGTATCAAGCCTTTTCTCGATAAATGAAGCGATCGAAAACATCAAGTTAATGTGATAATTTTTGAGTTTAAAAGCGATCGACACTCCCCATAAAATGTGATGATCTATATAACAATATGTGATACAAATCACAATAAGTATATTTACTAATATATATTTTTCCCCTAGCAAGACAAAATAGGGGAATTATTAGCAAATACATCATTAATAAGTAAAGGACGAGGTGCGCCCAAAAAATAGCCCTGGCCATAATCTACACCCACCTCTTGAATTTTGGTCAAAATTGCTTCATTTTCCACAAACTCAGCAATAGTTTTAATGCCCATAACATGGCCAATACGGTTAATAGCTTCAATCATAGCCAAATCAATTTCATTTTCCACAATATTAAGAAAAGTCGGGTTTCTTCCTTCTAAAAAATCACTACGTCCTTCTAATACCCA
>CAWUOF010000234.1:0-6804 GCA_963923765.1 uncultured bacterium
TCGTCGGCAGCGTCAGATGTGTATAAGAGACAGATTCTAATTTGTTGGCAATTTTGGGATAATTTATTACTTGATAACGAGATAAACCGGCTAGAGTAGATAGTAATAACCAGCCTAATGTATTTATTCTTAAATCAAATATAGTTACATCTATTAGATTAAATATTATGCAGCCAAAAAAAGCTATCAAATAACTAAAAAATATAAGTTTGTCTTGATTATTTCCTACCCAATCTCGCCATAATAATATACTGGAAGTAATTACATAACCTACTATAATTAAAAACAGCAAAGTTGCTGGAATTCCGGTTTCAGATGTTAGCATGATAAATAAATTATGGGGATGGTTAAGCTGCATTTGCCATTGGGATTTGTAGAGAGGAGAAAAGTTTCTTAAACCCCAACCATGTAAAGGGCGTTGTTGTATCATTTTCCAGGCAAAATTCCATTGAGTCGATCGCATATCTGCCAGGGGTCGATTCGGGTTTAATTCATCTGTAAGTCTTGCCCAAAAATAGGCAGGAATTATGGCGCGTAACCATTCCCGCAGGGGGTTTGGTCCATAAGCAGACCAAATTATACTGCCAGTAATAACGGTTATTCCAGCTACTAATAACCGCCAACCTTGGTAAATAGCAAAAGTGAAACAAGCTAAAAATGCTATCACCCAAGCATTACGAGAATTAGTTAAAATAATGGCGATTATATTAAGAATAATAGTAAAAGTTAAAAAGAGTAAAATTTGCCGAGATAAATTATTATGATTATTTTGATTATCTAGGGGCGATCGCCAATTTTGATAAGCTGTACACCATAATCCTAAAGCTAAAGTTAATGTGATACATAAATAAGCAGCTAAAATATTAGCGTGCATAAATATAGATGACATTCTCCCAGGAGGGTTGCCTGTAGGGGGAATAGTTGAACCGATGATATTTTCTAAGAAACTACTACCACTCCAACCTAAAAATAATTGTCCAAAACCAATAATTATCACAATAATTGAATTTATTACTAATATCCAAGAAATTTGGCGGGCTTGATTAGGTGTTTGGACAAGAGAATTTAAACCAATAAAAAATATAAAAAATGGCAGAAAGTTAGCTAAACCTAAAAAAGCTTCTACTGGATACATAGCGAAGCCAGCAGAAATTATTAATAATAAACTAAGAATAGCTAAACCCCAATTTATCGGACGGGAAATAATAGAACGATAATCGATAAAATAGATGTATAGTAAAGCTAAACTGAGCAATACTGCACCTATAGAGGGAATAAATGTAAAAAAAATTAATCCTATTTGAGTTAAATTCCAGGATAATTGAAAACGGCGATCGAGATGTTTAGTTAAAGGAAATTTATTAAAAAAATACATATATGTTATAGTGGAGTAATTTTACGGATTTGTTATATCGGAAAAATCCAATGATATGGTAATGCTGGTAGGGTTAATCACTGGCGGTATGAGTATTATATCAAGGAATGCTAAAAAAAATCTGAATGATTGGTTGTCTGAATGATTCTTGCTAACTATTATGGCACAATTAACAAGTAAGTTTTTTCAATTATTTGATTTTGACAATTCTATGACTAAATTTGTATTTGTTACTGGTGGTGTGGTCTCTAGTATCGGAAAGGGAATTGTAGCTGCTAGTCTGGGACGTTTGCTAAAATCGCGGGACTATTCGGTGTCAATTTTGAAATTAGACCCTTATATTAATGTAGATCCGGGTACCATGAGTCCTTTCCAGCATGGGGAAGTATTTGTAACTGAAGATGGGGCAGAAACAGATTTAGACTTGGGACATTATGAACGGTTTACTGATACCTCTATGTCTTGTCTCAATAGTGTAACTCAAGGTTTAATTTATCAAGCGGTAATTAATAAAGAACGTCGTGGCGATTATCATGGAGGAACTGTACAGGTAATTCCCCATATTACTAATGAAATTAAACAGCGAATTCTCCGAGTAGCTAAAAATACTAATCCTGATGTGGTAATTACAGAAATTGGCGGGACAGTAGGTGATATTGAATCTCAGCCGTTTTTAGAGGCTATTCGTCAGTTTCGTAAAGATGTAGGGCGGAAAAATGTAATATATATTCATGTGACTTTAGTACCTTGGATTCCTTCGGCTGGGGAAATGAAAACTAAACCAACTCAGCATTCGGTGAAGGAGTTAAGATCTATTGGTATTCAACCAGATATTTTAGTATGTAGATGCGATCGCCCTCTACCACCAGGACTAAAGGAAAAAATTTCAGAATTTTGTGATGTTCCTGTTAAATGTGTAATTGCGGCTAAAGATGCTAATAGTATTTATGAAGTGCCGTTAATGATGGAAAAGGAAGGATTAGCCCACGAAAGTTTAGAATTGTTACAATTAGAACAACGGGAACCCGATTTACAACAATGGCAAACTTTAGTCGATCGCCTATATAGTTCTAATCAAGATATTGAAGTTGCTTTAGTTGGTAAATATGTGCGGTTAAGTGATGCTTATCTTTCAGTGGTGGAAGCTTTACGTCATGCGGCGATCGCTGCCAATGGTAATCTTCATTTACGCTGGGTAAATTCAGAAGATTTGGAAACAGAAGGCACACTACAATATCTTGAAGGTGTTAATGCTATAGTAGTTCCTGGTGGTTTTGGTATTCGTGGTGTAGATGGAAAAATTGTGGCAGTGGAATATGCCCGGAAAAATAATATACCTTTTCTCGGTTTATGTTTAGGTATGCAATGTTCAATAATTGAATGGGCGCGTCATATTGCTGATTTGAAAGATGCTAATAGTGCCGAATTTGACCCCAATACTAAAAATCCTGTGATTCATCTTTTACCAGAACAGCAAGATGTGGTAGATTTAGGCGGAACTATGCGTTTAGGTCTTTATCCCTGCCGGATATCACCAAATACCTTGGGCTTCCGTTTGTATCAACAGGAGGTAATTTACGAACGTCATCGCCACCGTTATGAGTTTAATAATGCTTATCGCAATCTGTTTTTAGAAAATGGGTATGTGATTAGTGGTGCTTCTCCTGATGGACGTTTGGTGGAAATGATTGAGTTACCTAGTCATCCTTTCTTTATTGCTACTCAATTTCACCCAGAATTTCAATCGCGCCCCAGTAATCCCCATCCTTTATTTAAGGGGTTAATAAATGCGGCGATCGCTCGTTCTCAGCCCCCAGGTTCTGTGTTAATTTCTCCAGGAATAAGTTGAGATATTATTACTTGTAAAGTTATCAAACTGGTGGAGGTACAAAGTTTTCGTGGCGTACTGGATAAAAATAATTTACGAAAGAAATACTTATGTTATTGATTTAGAACAAATCGGTGTTTTTTCTAGTGCGCCCAATGGGAAATTAACTTTTTGGTTGCCTAATAATAAAAACCCGATTATTCTTAATCCTATGAATAATCCTGATGTTTATCAGCAAGTAAGAGATTATATTCACAAGGTTACTAATCACGCTTTAGGACATTATTGGCTAAAATTTAATTACGATCGAGAAGAGTTTTTAATTGATTTATATCGTATTGGTGCTTTTTCTAAGGCACAAAATGGTAAGATAACTTTTTATTTACCTGATAGCGGAATAGCTATTATTCTTCATCCTAATAATAATGCTGAGGTTTATCAGAAAATTATCGATTATATTCAAAAAACAACAGGATATATGGATTTTTAAACTAGGATTTATTTTAATAGACAGCAAATAAAGTATATTTTATATATATAACAAATATCTAGGATTTTTTTGTCTATTTGGGGGGCGCTTGCATGGCAACAACGGGTTTTTCAAGATGTAATTTTAAATTAGTATGATTAAAAGCTTTTAAAATTAATTCTTGGGCTACAGCTTTAACAACATTAATACTAACACTATTACCGAGTTGATAATAGGCTTTTTCATCATCATTATGCAAAATAAAACTATCTGGAAAGCCCTGTAAACGTGCGGCTTCGCGGGGAGTAATACGACGGACTCTATTTTGATGATAAACGCCTAATCTATTAGCATCACTAGCAACTAGGGTAATAGAAATTTTATGGGGATCTAGAAATTTATAAATTTCAAAGGAAAAATTACCGGCTACTGGTTTATATTTACTATTGGTAATTTGTAGATATTTTTTAGTAACTAAATTATCAAGAATTGTTGGTAATTGCGGATGAGGAAAAAAGCTGGCTATTTGTTCTTTAGTTAAAAGTTTACCATCTTGGTGATTGCCAAATTGTTTATTACGTCTTTTTAAAATAAAAAGATTCATTAATTCTATTTCCTCCCTAGTACATTTTCCTCGTAAGCCTATTTCCCAAGAATGAATAGAGTTACCACCGCGATAATCAATTAGTCTAATTCCATGTAATTTAGTTAAATCATTATTAAAGTGATTTTTTAAGGCGGTAATGAAAGCTGGGGAACAATTATATTTTTCTGGGGGATTATCTTCTAAGATATCAGCTACAGTTAGATATTTTTTATCTGGATAAAATAGAGATAGTTGTTGACTTTCGTAGGAATGAGAATCTTTTGCCCCTAAATCAGAAATTAATTGAAATTGAGGATTAGCATTTAAAATTCCTAAAATATAAATTCTCACCCGATTTTGAGGTAAATTAAAGTTAGAAGTATTTAATAAAAAAGACTTAAAACTATAACCGCGTTGGTGAATTTCATATTTAATTGTTGCCAGAGTTTTACCTCCATCGTGACTGACTAAGCCCCGCACATTTTCAAATATAAAGGCTTGGGGTTTATAGGTATCTATTAAGCGCATTATTTCAAAAAATAAAGTGCCTCTAGTATCGCCAAAACCTGCTTTTTTCCCAGCATAAGAAAAAGATTGACAGGGAAAGCCAGCTAGTAAAATTTCATGGGGTGGTAGTTGATTAATTTTTCTAATATCGCCTAAAGGTTGACAAGCAAAATTATTTTTATATACTAATTGAGCATCTTTATTTATTTCACTACTTAATACACATTCTGTCTGTACTCCTAAAGAATTAGCCGCATATTCCCAACCTAATCTCATGCCGCCTATGCCTGCAAATAAGTCTACAAACCTGATTTTTATCATAAAATTTTTCAGGGTATATAATTGGTTTAGTTTATAATTCTTTGTCTGATTTCTTCCCTAACACTAACGAGAATTTTACCGAGATGATTTTGGCCAGTTTTTTCTAGTCCACAACCCCAGTAATAATCTGTGGGGGAGTCTTCTATGATAATTTGTTCTCCTGTAGATAGTAAAATTTTTTGAATATCTAAGTGAGTGAGAAATTTAGTTAAGACTGCTTCGCGCATGATAGATAGATTTACTTGTTCCCAGTCGGGGCGTATTTGACGGGTACGATCGCGCCCTAAAGCGGCGGCATATTCGGGGGTATTTGCTGCCCAAATTAATTGCATGGCATCTTGATCTTTTGTATTGACAAATTTTTGTGCTTGATAATAATGTTCTACTGTTTGCCAATACTGCCCATTTATATAAATAGCATGGGGAGAAAAATTAGAAAAACATCCAAAAGCATCTTTAACTTTGTAAAAATAAATGGCCATCATTAATTATCTCCCCATGCAATGGTTATATTTTATTTTACCTTCTATTTTACCTCTAAATGGTAGTGATGATTTTTGGGATTTTGTCAAGAAAAAAGATAGATGATCTCAGGGCAAAAAGGGGTAAGTTTAAATGGTATTTTCTGGATGTATAGGAATTTCTATGATAAATTCTGCTCCTTTTCCTGGGGAGGAATTGCAGGTTAAGTTTCCTTTGTGTTGTTGTACAATAATTTGATAACTAATTGATAGTCCTAAACCTGTACCCATACCGACGGGTTTAGTAGTAAAAAATGGATCAAATAAACGCGATCGTACTGATTCTTCTATACCAGGACCGTTATCTTTAATCCGGATTATTACCCGATCGCTTTCCCCTAATTCCGTGCTAATTATGATAGTAGGATTTATAATCCCTGGGCTATTTTCTATATGGTTTTCTCCAGGTTTTGGGCTGTAATTAAATTGAGATTCTAAGGCATCAATAGCATTAGTTATTAGATAGAAAAATACTTGATTAATTAAGCTGGCATAACAGGTAATTTTAGGTAATTTCTGGTATTCTTTAATTATTTGTATAGCAGGATGATTATTTATTGCTTTGAGACGATGTTCTAATAATACCAGGGTGTTATCGATTCCTTCATCAATATTTACTGATTTAGTGGAAGCTTCATCTAGTCGGGCAAAATTACGCAGGGATAATACTATTTGCCGAATGCGATCGGCTCCTGTTTTCATAGAGTCAAATAATTTTTGCAAATCATTTATCGCAAATTCTAAATCATGCTCTTCTAAAAAGTTTTTAATTTTATCATTTGGTTTATATTCTTGTTGATATAATTTCAATAAATCTACTATTTCTTTAATATATGAGTTAGCATGGGAAATATTGCCATAGATAAAATTAATAGGATTGTTAATTTCATGGGCTATGCCTGCTACTAATTGGCCTAAACTTGTCATTTTTTCATTTTGAATGAGTTGTGCTTGTGCTTGTTGAATTTGATATAACTGTTTTTCTATTTGTTGTTTTTGTATATTTAAAAGGGCTTGAGCTTGTAGTCGTTCCGCTTCTAATTTTTTTCGTGCAGAAATATTCCGAAAAATTGCTAATACTTCCTGTTGTCCACTAGGTACATAACGAGCTTCGTAAGCGTGCCAAATACCATTAATTTGTTGTACATATTCGCCTATTTGAATAGTAGACTCAGATAGGGCTAGATCGGCATAGTA
>CAWUOF010000235.1:0-6802 GCA_963923765.1 uncultured bacterium
GCCAACATTTATGGGGATTACTATGTGTGCATCAATGTAAACAAACTCGTATATGGCAACAACAAGAAATCGAGTTTATCCAGGAAGTTGCTGAACATTTAGCGATCGCTATTTATCAAGGAGAATTACTGATTAAAACTCAAAAAAAATTAGAAGAAATTGAACTTACCCAACATCAATTAAAAACTACCGAACAAAAATTATCTCTATTAGTTAATAAATCACCTTTAGCAGTAATTGAGTGGAATAGAAACTTTGAAGTAACAGATTGGAATGAAGCAGCATCGGAGATGTTTGGTTATAGCAAAAGTGAAGCTATAGGTCGTCATGCGGCGGGATTAATTATTCCGGAATCTGCCAAGGAAGAATTAAATAAAATTGTTGCAGAATTACTACAAGAAACGGTAGGAAATTATAGTATTAATGATAATTTTACTAAGGATGGTAAAATTATTAAATGCGAGTGGTATAACACGCCTTTAATAGTAGAAAATAAAGTAATAGGCGTGGTGTCAATGGCTAAAGATGTAACAGAACGCCAAGAAAATGAATATTCTTTACAACAGGAGAAATTTAAATTAGAAATTCAAGTACAGGAACGTACTAATCAACTACAACATTTAGTAAGTCAGTTACAGCAAGAAATTCGCGATCGCACGACGGTAGAAACTGAATTGCGAGCGCTGTTTGGTGCCATGACAGATGTGGTAATAGTGTTAGATAAAAATGGACGTTATATTAAAATAGCGCCTACTAATCCATCATTGTTATATAAACCTAGTCAAGAACTAATTGGCAAAACCTTAGCTGAAATTCTCCCAGAAAATCAAGCTCATTTATTTTTGAGTTATATTAATTTTAGCTTAGAAACTAAGCATCCAGTTAATTTAGAGTATAATCTACCAATAGGCGATCGATTAATTTGGTTTGATGCTTCTATATCGCCGCTTTCAGAAGACCAAGTAATTTGGATTGCACGAGATATTACCGATTGCAAACAAGCTCAACAACAATTACAGGACTCCCAAAAGTTTTTAAATAATGTCATTAATAGTACTTCTGATCCAATTTATGTTAAAGATAAATACCATAAATGGGTATTAGTTAATGATGCATTTTGTGATTTAGTAGGATATAAAAATCATGAATTAATAGGAAAATCAGATTATGATTTTTTTCCAAAAGAACAGGCAGATATTTTATGTAAAAAAGATCAATTAGTATTAATTACAGGTATAGAAAATATCCATGAAGATATCACTCCTGATGCTAGGGGCAATCTCCGCTATATTTCCACCAAAAAAACCTGCTTTCAAGATGCATCCGGGCAAAAATTTCTAGTGGCGACTTCCAGAGATATAACTGATTTAAAACAAATAGAAGAAGCTTTAAGGCGTAGTGAATCCAATTTGCAAGAAGCGCAAAAAATGGCTCATGTTGGCTCCTGGGAATTTAATATTATTACCCAAGAAATTGCTTGGTCTAATGAATCATTTCGGATTTTTGGATTGGATCCAGAAGGGGAAGAACCAAGTTATACGGAACTGCAAAAATTAATTCATCAAGATGATTTAAAACTATGGAATCATTATGTATTAGAAATAGGAATAAAACAAGGGAAAACCTACGAATTTGAATTTCGCTGTTTGCATCCCCAGGGAAAAATTCGCCATATTTGGGCAAAAGGTCAACCAGAAACTAATAGTAATGGGGAAGTAATAAAGCTGTTTGGAACCGTATTAGACATTACTGATCGCAAACAATCAGAATTAGCATTACAACAAGCAAAAGCTAATTTAGAAAACCGAGTAAAAGAACGTACCGCCCAACTACAATCAACGATCGGTCAATTACAAAAACAAATTAAAGAACGCCAACAAGCCGAACAAAAACTACAAGAACAAGCAGAATTTTTACAAAGTATTTGGGATGGAGTAGACTATGGGATTTTTGTTTTAGATGTTATAGATAAAGGCGCAGATTTTCGCTATACAGCCTTTAACCCAGCCATGAGTAAAACGAGTCCTATTCCGGTAGAATCTTTATTAGGTAAAACCATGACAGAAGTTTTGCCCGATAACGTAGCAGAACCCTACCGCCAAAATTATATTAAATGTATCCAATCTGGTAAAAGTATTTCTTTTGAAGAAGCTTTTAATATGAATGGAAAAGAAACGTGGTGGATGATGAGAGTTAATCCTTTAAAAGATAATAACTCCCAGATTGATCGCCTAGTAGTTACTGCTACTAATATCACGGCTCGTAAATTAGCAGAATCGGCTCTAAGTGCCAGTGAAAGTAAATATCGTAACCTAGTAGATACATCACAAGATTTAATTTGGTCAGTTGATATCAACGGCATATTTACTTTTGTTAATCCCGCAGCGAGATATATTTATGGCTACGAAACCGAAGAAATGCTTGGTCGTTCTTTTGCCGATTTTGAACCCCTAGAAATACAGAAAAAAGATTTAGAAACTTTTAGTAAAGTCTTAGCAGGAGAATCTGTTTTTCAATACGAAACTATTCATATTGCTAAAAATGGAGAACCTCTTAATTTAATATTTAGTGCAGTAGGATTGCGTGACGCTGATGGAAATATTAACGGAGCAACGGGAACAGCTAGTAATATCACCGATCGCAAACAGGCAGAATTTGCCCTACGACAAAGCGAAGCAGAATTAAGACAAAAAGCCCTTGATTTAGAAAATACTTTAACTGAATTAAAACGTACTCAAACTCAATTAATACAAAGTGAAAAAATGTCTTCCCTGGGTCAGTTAGTGGCGGGTGTTGCCCATGAAATTAACAATCCAGTTAACTTTATTTATGGCAATATTGAACACGCTAATGAATATATCCAAGATTTGTTAAATTTAATTGAACTTTACCAAAACCACTATACAGAACCAGTAGAAGAAATTGTCGAGCAGATAGAAGATATTGATTTAGAGTTTTTGTTAGAAGATTTACCAAAATTACTGTCTTCTATGAAATTAGGAGCCGATCGCATTCAAAAAATAGTGGCATCTTTGCGTACTTTTTCCCGCATGGATGAAGCGGAGCAAAAAGCAGTTAATATCCATGAAGGTATAGATAGCACGTTACTAATTTTACAACATCGTCTAAAAGCTAAACCCGATCGCCCTGCCATTGAAATTATTAAAAATTATGGTAATCTGCCCCTAGTGGAATGTTATGCAGGACAACTAAATCAAGTGTTTATGAATATCCTTAGTAATGCGATCGATGCCCTAGAAGAAAGGGATGAATTGCGATCGCGTGAGGAAAAACATAAAATGCCTAGTTATATTCGTATAAAAACGGAAATTTTAGAGCCAGACCAGGTAATAATTCGCATTGCTGATAATGGTGCAGGAATAACAGAAAATGTCAGACAAAGACTTTTCGATCCTTTTTTTACTACTAAAGCTGTTGGTAAAGGTACTGGTATGGGTTTATCTATTAGTTATCAAATTGTCACCCAGCGTCACGGTGGTTCTTTACAATGCATTTCTAGTCCTGGTGAAGGAGCAGAGTTTATAATTCAAATTCCTTTAAAAACTTGTTAAACAAGTAAAATCTGTAACAGTTTTAATCTACTTAGGCTTGGCAATAGTAGTTTCTATTGATAAATTAAGTACTATTTTTGGAAATTACCTAACAAATTATTGATGATTTGCATAGATAAATGCTAATGGACAAAATTGATAATTCTATGATAAGATAAAGATAATGTATGATTTTTATGGCGATCGCCATCCTATTTAAAAATTTTATTATTTATACCTTATTCCTGTTGAAGTTAAAATTATATGAAACTGCTAAAGAGAAGATAACTTAACCACAATGGCCAACCCAAATAACCTATAGATATTATAAGAAAAATCTTAACTTTTTCATTATATTTATTTAACTAAGCCTTATTTTTATAATAAAATTAATAGTAAATGAGTTGTGGTTGAATTTTACTTATGCCAGCTAAAGGATTTCTAAAATCTAAACAGAAAAAAATCCTACAAGAAGCCTTACGTGAAAGTGAATGTCCTCATTTTCGAGAGCACGTTTTGATGCTTTTATTACAAAATGATGGCAAAACTTATGATGAAATTGCCGATTTTTTAGGTTGTTCCTATAGAACTGTAGCTTATTGGTGTGTACATGGCAATCCAGATGATTTAGAAACTTTACGAGATAAACGAGAACAGGGAAACTATCGTAAAGTAACCAAAGAATATATAGATTTACTATTAGAAATTGTTGCAAAAGCCCCCAAAACATTAGGTTATAAAATTGAACGTTGGACAGGAGAAACTTTAGCAATTTATTTACAGCAAAAAACAGGAATTCAAATGAGTAGCACTCAAATTAGAAGAATTTTAAAACAAAAAAATATACGCATACCTACACCACTAAATAAAATAGAAAAAAACACCTAAAGACTCCCGCAAATTAACTAAATTAAAGTTAAATTAAACTTCCCAAAATTGAATTTAATAAATAACTTTTTAGCCAACTCTAATTAGAAGGTTTTTGTGTAGCAATAATGTGTAAATCAACATTATGCAGATGACGCATTAACTTCTGGACAAAAGAACCTCGTAAAAATAATTCCCAACGCGATCGCCTGGTATCACCCAGAACAATTTGGGTAATATGATATTGTGCAGCTACCTGGGCGATCGCCTTGGGCACATCATAATCACTGATGCGAATAAATTCACCACCAAACTCGCGGCAAAGTTTCTCACAGGTTTCTATATGTAAGCTTTCTTGCTTAGTTAAAAACTTTTCTGGATGTGCTATAAATACCCCAAAAAAACGCGCTCGCATATAATCAGCAATTCTAGCACCTCGGCGCAATAACTGTACTGAATTGGGATAAGTAGATATACAAACTAAAACCCGTTCATGGACGTTACAAAATTCCGTTTTAGAAATAGATGAACTACTAGCATTTTCTTCTACAAAATCAGCTACTTGCCGCAATGCTAACTCTCTTAAAGCAATTAAATTGCGACGTTTAAAGAAATTTTGTAAAGATTGATCTACCTTTTGTGGTGCATAAATTTTTCCTTCTTTTAATCTTTCTTCTAAAGTTTCAGGAGTAACATCAACTACTACTACTTCGTCAGCTTCATCTAAAAGGCGATCGGGTACTCTTTCCCGCACAACAATGCCTGTAATTCTCGCTACTAAATCATTTAAACTTTCCATATGCTGAATGTTTACTGTGGAATAAACATCTATGCCAGCTTCTAAAACTATTTCCACATCCTGATAGCGTTTTTCCCTAATAGATCCAGGAACATTAGTATGTGCTAACTCATCTATTAATGCTAATTGTGGTTGACGCGCCAAAATTGCATCTGTATCCATTTCTGTTAGCGTCATTCCCTTTCTAGTTATTTCCTGCCGGGGTATTATTTCTAAACCTACGGCTGTTTCTGCGGTTTCTTTACGTCCATGAGTTTCTAACAATCCAACTATTACATCAATGCCTTCTGCTTTGAGGCGATGCCCTTCTTCTAGCATTCGGTAGGTTTTACCTACTCCTGGAGCCATACCGATAAAAATTTTATGTTTTCCTCGGCGACGAGAGCGAGTGTAAATTTGGTCAGGTTGCTGATTAAATAAATTACTACTGTTGTCAATGTTGTTAGAGTCTATCATCTTTTTTATTAATGGCTAATGGTTAATGGTTAAAATGTAGATTGGGTTAATCTAAGCGAAACCTAATCATTGGGGTTGTATTGTTAAGGCTAAATCAAATTTACGATCACTACTATTATTACAGTAGCTAATAGTTACTTATTTTTCGCTATTAGCTATTATTAATAAAGTTATAACTTCCACAGATTTTTACCAGGGTAAGTTATATTATTTTTATTTTAAAGCATCTAAAGCTAAATTTAGCTTAAGAACATTAACACCAGGTTCCCCGAAAATACCTAAAAATCTATTATCGGTATATTGAGAAATCATAATTTCTACTTTATTGGTGTCAAGATTACGTGCTTTTGCTACTCGTGCAATTTGCGATCGAGCCGTTTCTATGCTAATATGGGGATCTAACCCAGAACCAGAAGTATATACTAAATCTGATGTGGTTTGCATACCTGCTTTTTTCAATTTTTTAACATCAGCATTAATGCGTTTTAGTAACTCTTGAGAATTACTAGGCGCCAAATTACTCCCGCCAGATATACCAGTTTTTAACACATTATTTTTATCATTTTGTGGATTAGCTGTACTGTAGTTTATACTACTGGGACGACTCCAAAAATATTGAGATGAAGTAAAAGGTTGACCAATTAAAGCCGAACCGATTATTTTTCCTTGCTGATTTTTCTCCAAACTACCATTAGCTTGATAAGAAAAAGCCACTTGACCGATACCAAAAATTACCAACGGGTAAATTAATACCGTTACAATAAACAAAATTACAGTTAAGCGAATTCCTGTTAAAATATCTCGGCTCATAAATTTAAAACCGCTCCGGTTGAAAAATCACAACAAACAAATAAATAGAAAGAGCTAAAGTGATTAAACCTAAAAAGGCTATCCAGTAAGCTTGTCCAGGAGAAATTTGATTACCAGTTTGTGCTAATACAACGGGAGTTAATATTAAGTTAAAACACATTAATAAAAACAGTTGGATAGGCACTGGATGGCGTTTACCTAATGTCTGGGCTAATTCTATTAATTCTTTAGTGCGATGGGGTAATATATCCAACCAAGTGTTTTTTTTCATAATTTATCCTTATCCTTGGGAAAATTGTTAAATATGGGAATAAGTCAG
>CAWUOF010000236.1:0-6787 GCA_963923765.1 uncultured bacterium
GAGGTCTCGTGGGCTCGGAGATGTGTATAAGAGACAGTCTGGAGACAATTCGATACAAGTACCCTCTTTACCCTTTTTACAACCAAATATTCAATTCCAACCAGGGCCTAATATCCAGGTTGCCCCCAATCAGTCTGCCTCAAATTTTGGCCAAATTCCACCAGATTTTTATTCTATACCCCAAAATTCTGCCCCAGTTTCTCCAACTAATCCTGGTCAAAATCCTGGTCAGTATTTATATCCTGAAATGCAGATGCCACAAATTAATATTCCTCTTCCACCTCCACCTCAGAATATAGAGGAAATGTTAAAAATCATACAACAAAATAATAATCCAATAATTAACAATAACCCAAATAATTTACAACAAAATATTATCACCAAAAATGGCTCAAAACAAGCTGTAATGGGAGGAGAAGATATTATAAATGAAGCTACAAGAAAAGCGCAATTAGAAGAATTACGCCGTAAAACTCCTTCAGTTATCAACAAACAAGATCCTTTATATAATTCTGGTTGGTGGAATCAACGCGATCGCATAATAACTGCTAACGGTAATAACCAAAATCAAAATGGTATAGCTAGTACTTCTCAACCTGGTCATAATTCTAATTTTAATAGTGGAAATAATAATCCAGGAGGCGATCGACGGCTGATTACTTATAATCCTCAAGGAACTACTGATAGAGACGCTACAGGAAAACTTGGTAATGTTTTTCAAGGCATTAAAGATCAAGATATTCAAAAACAAATACCGCAAATATTAAAAAGTTGGAAACAAGGCGAAGGAAGAGCAGTAATATCTATTGCTTATCCAGTAGAAGCTTGCTCAAACAAATTGCAAGGAAATACCAGATTAACTGTCATGGCAGATGCCAACGGCAATGTAATTGGTGAACCCATTACTTTACAAAGTTCTGGTTATGAAATTTTCAATAATAAAGCATTAGAAGCTGCAAGAAGTTATAAATTTCCAGCCGGGGAAAAGAAACTTTATTTAGTTGATGTTCCTTTTAGTTATGATAGCAAAATTTGTGCAGCACAAGTTCCTGCCCCTACACCACAAACTCCTAATATAAATAAACCAACATCAACTACAACACCAACTCAAACTACAACACCTACCCAAGAAAAACCGTCGGCACCAACTAACCAGCAGCCAACCACACCAAAGCCAACTGCTCCGGGTTCAAATGCTCCGCCATCAACTAACCAGCAGCCCACCACACCAAAGCCAACTGCTCCGGGTTCAAATGCTCCGGCACCAACTAACCAGCAGCCCACCACACCAAGGCCAACTGCTCCGGGTTCAAATGCTCCGCCATCAACTAACCAACAGCCAGTAACACCAGGGCCAAATGCTCCGGCTTCAACTGCTCCGACACCAACTAACCAACAGCCAGTAACACCAAAGCCAAATGCTCCGGGTTCAACTGCTCCGACACCAACTAACCAACAGCCAGTAACACCAAAGCCAAATGCTCCGGGTTCAACTGCTCCGGGTTCAACTAACCAACAAACACAACAAACGAATGAGCCACAATTGCTTAAAAAAGAAGAAACCCCTTCATCATCAGCAAACAAACCAAAAACAGAATAAACAGAATTAAGATTAGCGATCGAAATAACAAAAATGGGAAAGATAAAAATATCAATATCAGTTGTAAATATCTTGTGGAAAAAGTTATTCGATCGCTCCTAAATGGGCCTTTAATACTCCATCAACAGTTTTTATATTCTAATTTATCTAGCTATCAGGTGTTTATATTATTATAATAACTGTGAAGGTGAATCTCATACAGTATTTTCCAGTAAGTTACCCTTAAACCTGTCAAAAAAATCTGTCAAAAAACTGATAAACAAACTATTAACTTTGGCAAAATCATGCATTTGAGTAGACGACTCTACAAAATCTTGCAATTCCTAAAACCAAAAATATGGGAAAATCGCCGTGTATTAATCACATCCACCAGTGTTGCTGGATGTGTGCTGATACTAAGGTTGACAGGGCTGTTACAAACCTGGGAATTGGCAGCACTAGATCAATTTTTTCGTTGGCGTCCTGGGGAAAAAATAGACAAAAGAATTTTAATTGTAGAAATTGGTGAAAAAGAAATTCAGCAATATGGAATACCTATTTCTGATAAAGACATGGCCAATTTATTACAAAAATTACAAAAATTACAGCCAAGAGCTATAGGGTTAGATATTTATCGCTCTCGATCGGTAGAAGACGGGCACAAAGAATTATTACAAGCATTTAAAAATATACCAAATTTAATAGCAATAGAAAAAATAGGAGATTCAAAAAATCCTGGAATTAATGCTCCAGAAATTTTAAAAGAAAAAAACCAGGTAGGTTTTAATAACTTAGTTTTTGATATTGATGGTAAAGTACGCCGTAGTTTACTTTATTGGCACGTAGAAGGAAAACAACATACAAGTTTTGCTTTAAAATTGGCTTTAATATATTTGAAACAAGAAGGAATTAAACCTGAGTCTGCTCAAGATGATTTGAAGTCTTTACAGTTAGGTCAAAGCGTTTTTCGTCGTTTTGATGCTAATGATGGTGCATATATAAATACTGATGCTGGTGGATATCAAATTTTAGTTAATTTTCGTGGAGCAGTGGGTATTTTCCCGAGAGTCTCCATGACAGATGTATTAGCAGATAAAATAGATCCGGAATTAGTGCGCGATCGCATAGTAGTAATAGGTTCAACTGCGCCTAGTTTAAAAGATTTTTTCTTTTATCCCTATAGTTCCATAGAGCAAATTTCTGGTGTAGAACTCCACGCTAATTTTATCAGTCAAATTATTAGTGCAGCTTTATATAATCGTCCATTAATTCAAGTTTTATCAGCTTCTTGTGAAACTATTTTGATTTTTTTATGGGCTTGGATAGGAGCTAGTTTAAGCTGGAAATATAAAGTTTCTCTTCGTGCAGGATTTAGTTTATTTTTAGCAGGTTTTACCTTAATTGGAATAGTTTACATAGCCTTTTTATTCGGTTGGTGGTTGCCTGTAATTCCTCCTGTATTAGCTTGTTTTGGTTCCGCGATCGCCATTACTAGTTATATTGCTCAATTAGAAGAGGAATTAAAAAAATCCAAAGAATTTTTACAAACAATAATAAATACTATTCCCGATCCAGTTTTTGTAAAAGATAAAGATCATCGCTGGATAGTTTTAAATGAAGCCTTTTGTCAATTAATTGGATATCCATTAGAAAAATTAATCAAAAAAACGGATTATAATTTTTTCCCAAAAGCAGAAGCCGACATATTTTGGCAACAAGATCAATTAGTTTTTTACAGCAAACAGCAACAAGAAAATGAAGAAAAATTAACAGATGCCAAGGGGGAAATTCATTACATAGA
This sequence comes from uncultured bacterium, assembly GCA_963923765.1. Taxonomy (GTDB): domain Bacteria; phylum Cyanobacteriota; class Cyanobacteriia; order Cyanobacteriales; family CAWUOF01; genus CAWUOF01. Next base: position 3,381 of record CAWUOF010000236.1, read on the forward strand.
AACTAAGCGATCGCTCCATAGAGATGCCGGGGGAAATATATTTTTAGTTGGTGTGATTAGAGATATCACCGAAAGGAAGCGAATGGAAGAAGAATTAAAACGAACAGCTTCCGAGTTAGCTAGCTCCAACGCTGATTTAAAAATAGCTAAAGATTATTTACATAAGTTAGCATATTATGATGCTTTGACAGGTTTACCAAATCGAAAATTATTTTATGAACGTTTACAACAATCAATAGAATGGGCAGCAGCCCATAAGCAATTAATAGCTTTAATGTTTTTAGACTTAGATGGATTTAAGTTAATTAATGATACCCAAGGGCATTATATAGGAGATCTATTATTAAAAGGAGTAGCCGATCGCCTTACAGCTTGTTTGCGGGGCAGTGATACCATATCTCGCTTAGGAGGAGATGAATTTACTGTAATTCTCCCCGGCATTCCCACCCAGCAAGATATAGCCAGAGTTGCAGAAAAAATTATTACTACTCTTACTAAAGATTTTATCCTGGAAGGCCATAATATTTCTGTAACTAGTAGTATTGGTATTAGTGTCTACCCTATAGATGGAGATACCCCAGATACTTTAGTAAAAAAAGCTGATATGGCGATGTATTTTGCTAAGGATAAAGGGAAAAATAGATATGAGTTTTTATCTGAGACCGGAAATCAAACATCCATGACAGATAAAGAATAACTATAGGAGAGGAGCCAGCAAACTGAAAGCTATTTCTAATTGTCGCTTCTTCTGCTGGTAAAAACCAAAGCCAAATATTGGTAGTTAGCTTGCTTGCTTAAGCAAGATATCTCTAGCTGATTATTCTAATATCATTGTTTAACCTAACTAGATAAATACTTGTAAATACAAATACTTATACAAGCTGGGATGAATACTAGCTTGGCTTTTCTATTGGCAAAAATATATATTTACCTGGTTAAATTTATTAGGCTGAAATACCAAATAAATTACTATATATAGCAGTTGCTATAAAGTTTAGGACAAAGATTAAGATTAAAAAATAGAACGAACATGAAATACTTGGCTTCGTATTGTCTGTTGTTTGTCCCCTTATTATAGATTAGTCAAATATAGCAATGCCCAAAATAGCTATGATAAAAACTAATATTAAAAAATAAACAGCGAAATATTTGCCTCTGAATACCCTTTTCCCTGTTCTTTGCTATAAATACCTGTCTCTTATGTATCAAATTATTTTAATTTACGAGAATAATGCGGAAAAAATACTATACAAATGTAAATTTTAGTAGCTAATCAGTAAATCCACTGATATGATATTTTTAAAAGGGTTGCATCGTTCCAAGGGATGCTATGGGGTTTATGGGTATTATGGATACTTTCTCTAAATTTATTAGTACAACAACCTTACTTGTTGGTATAAATTTTATTTCAGCCGAAATAAATTTTGTCATGGCAGAATCAACTATATTCAATAATCTGTTATTACACCAAACAGCAATCGAGTACAAATTATTAGCAGATTATCAGCCACCAGATAATGGTGGGCCAGAAGGTAGTAAAGATGGGGGTTCTCATTTAATTCTAAATATTGGTTAGTAGCCAAGGCTGATGTACCTCTTTGCTACATAAGATATAATTATCTAACGCTAAAAATATTCTGATAATGAGTCTGTATTTATTCAAGAAAAATGTAGAAAAATGCCACTAAAGCTGGTTTAGCGCTAAATTGTGGAATTTTCAGGTTAAGCTATCTAACCAGGTAAGAGAAGGTCCGTTAAACTACGTTGTAACGGTATATCAATTGTGATCAATATTATATTAATTTTTGTCTATACTTTATCCGATAATTATAAATACCAATCAGGGATTAAATCAGATGGATCTGTATTTCTACAAAAAACTGATTTTGAATAGTTACCAGAAGCCATTGGCACTACATTAAAAACAGTATTAAAAAATTGAGAGTCTGCTAGGAAAAATTTTTTTGCTGGTCGCGCTAAATTTTCTGATTTGAAAAGTAGACCTCTTGCGAAAATAATATGTCAGAAACGCAGTGTAGCGAACTTGGAGATTGCTGTCGCAATGACAGATTTTCGCAAGCAATAGGTCTAGTAAATATAATAAAATATCTATTTGTTATCCGGTAGTTTGTTCGCTTTAAAATAATGGTAGAAAACTTACCAAAAAATAAATGAAATACGCTAGATCTAGTTAATTAAAAATTTATCCCCTTTTTTTAAATTTTCGATCGACCTTTAAACATGGTAAATTAGCAGCAAAATTTTAAATTGAGGAATATAACTTGAGCGATCGCTGCTATCAAGGGAGCGGCATCACGATAAATTGCCAAATTTAGCCCCATCGAACCAAATAAAAAATCGCTCCCTGTTGGGAAGTAAATTTAGCCACAATTTATCTTGAACTTTAAATTTACTAAACAGAGAGCGAAACCAAAGCGAGCAGATTTGTTATTTAAGTAGGTATAATCAGCTACACTAGGCTTTTATTTGTAAAGACCATTGTTAATCCGATCATTCCCTTCTGTTAAAGCAGATTCAACTTCTGTAACAGTAAAGTTGTCCAGATTAGCTTGCAAACGCTGTTTTTGTTTTTCGCTTAGTCCAGCAATATTTAAAACATCTTCAACCTTTGCATAAGGAGCATTATCAACAATTTTGCGGGCCAGAGTTGGGTAAAGCCCTGGATATTGCAAAAATGCTCGGACATTGGTGTTGTTTAAATCGATTTTTTTGCCATATTCGGTGGCCAATTTATCGTCTGCCACATTTCGTAAGCCACTTTCCACCGCCAAAATGGGTAATGGGCGGATAGTCAATGTGCTAAAGTCAGCAGCGATCGCCTTTTGACCTATTGCTGAACCGAGCCAGCAGCTTACCAACAAGCCTATAACAGCCAACAGGCGGACAAATTTTTGCATTTTATTTCTCCCTTGCTTAGACACAGCATATTATCAAGAGCCTACCACTTCTTTAGAAACTCTTAAATATCTAAAATAAATGAATAAGTTATCTATCAGAAGGGCGATCGGGCTGGTATGAGATGGAATGTCTCATTTCAGCAGATCATAAATTTATACCAGCCTAAGTATCCGGATTTTTCAAAAGGTAGGCATCTAAATCGGCAAAGGAAGCACCGTAGGTCAGAGTTGGCTTATCATAGCCTTTTAAATTGACCGTGTACTGTTGAAACTGGTTGTGTACCGACCCCAAAGCGCACAGATAACGATAAGTAGTTTCACCTAACGCAATATCCATGCCGATTTCTTTCGTGGAAGTTTCTAAACGAAAGGCTGCGTTTACTGTATCTCCCAAAGCAGTATAATCTGGCCGATCGCCACTGCCAGTATTACCCACCATCGCAAAACCCGTATTAATTCCCGCCCCAATTCGCAAAGGAAAAGGCAGGG
>CAWUOF010000237.1:0-6765 GCA_963923765.1 uncultured bacterium
TTGCCAGGGGCGGGTTTATTTATGTTATCTGTTAAATCTAAAATCCCTGATAAAACCCGCCCCTACAGATATTTTTTGGGATATATTATTGTTTTATTTGGTAAAAATAATTTTAAAAAATGCTTACATATACTAATTACATATATTAATAATCCTACTGATAACCATAGGGCGGGTGATATTTCCGCCCTATTATCAACAAAATTACAAATTAACAGCCTTTGTTTGAGGTGCAAAAGCTAAACGGACTCGATCGGCTATTTGTGCTGGAGTTAAACCCAAATCAGCCATAGATTCATTTGGTTCCGCGTGTTCAACTAACTTATCTGGTACACCAATTCGCATCACTGGTACAACCACATTATTATCTAACAAAGCCTCAGCAATAGCCGAACCAAAACCGCCCATAATACAGCCTTCCTCAACTGTTACTACTCGACCAATTTGTTTTGCCAAAGGCAAAATTAAATCAAGATCCAAAGGCTTAACAAAACGGGCATTTACCACAGTAGCAGAAATACCATGTTCACTCAAAATTTGAGCAGCTTGTAAAGTAGGATGCACCATTGAACCATAACCAATTAACAGCACATCATCCCCATTCTGGAGAATTTCCCCTTTACCAATTTCGATCGCTTCCCAGCCTTCCTCCATCAAAGGCACACCATACCCATTACCACGAGGATAACGCATAGCGATCGGTCCATCAGTATAATTAATACCAGTTACTAACATCCGTTGTAATTCCGCTTCATCCTTCGGTGCCATTAACACCATGTTGGGGATACAACGTAAGTAAGCAATATCATACATACCCTGGTGAGTCGGACCATCTGCCCCCACAATACCTGCGCGATCGAGACAGAAAAATACAGGCAAATTCTGAATACAAACATCATGGATAATTTGGTCGTAAGCCCGTTGTAAAAAGGTAGAATAAATAGCAACAACCGGACGCATACCTTCACAAGCTAAACCCGCCGCCAATGTTACCGCGTGTTGCTCCGCAATACCGACATCTATATATTGTTTCGGTAATTTTTCATGGAGTTTATCTAACCCGGTTCCAGTTGCCATCGCAGCCGTAATACCAACAATTTTTGGATTATCTTTAGCAAGACTAACTAAAGCATGGGTGAAAACTTTTGAGTAGGAAGGAGGTTTAGGTTTATTAGAAGGAATAGCCTTACCAGTTGCTAAATTAAAAGGACTTTGGGCATGATAACCTACTTGATCTTTTTCAGCGATCGCATAGCCTTTTCCTTTCACCGTAGCTACATGGACTAACACCGGACCTATCAACTGATGCGCCTGTTGGAAAGTAGCAATTAATTCCTGTAAATTATGCCCATCCACAGGACCAATATAAGTAAAACCTAACTCTTCAATTACCGCACCAACTTTAGAAACAGCCAAGCGTTTTATACCTTCTTTAATACGTTCCATTTCTGGAGTAAAAGTTTCACCCAAAAAAGGAATATGCTTAAACTGTTCTTCCAAATTATCTGTCAAAAATTGCATCGGGGGACTAATGCGAATTTTATTCAGATATCGAGGAATAGCACCCACATTAGGAGAAATAGACATCTCATTATCATTAAGCACTACCATTACATTAGTTTTTGGCAAATGTCCAGCATGATTAATAGCTTCTAATGCCATTCCACCAGTTAGGGAACCATCACCAATAATGGCCACTACCTTAAAATTTTCCCCCTTTAGATCCCGCGCTAAAGCCATACCTAAAGCGGCAGAAATACTGGTAGAAGCATGACCAGCCCCAAAATGGTCAAACTTGTTTTCACATCGTTTTAAATAGCCAGCAATGCCATCTTTTTGCCGTAGGGTAGAAAAATTATTGTAACGACCTGTAACCATTTTGTGGGGGTAGGCTTGGTGCCCTACATCCCAGATCACTTTATCGCGATCGAGGTCTAAAGTTTGATACAGTGCTAGGGTCAGTTCTACAACCCCCAACCCAGGCCCCAAATGACCACCAGTAGCCGCCACAGTTTGCAAATGCTTTTCGCGAATTTGCCGAGCCACCTGCTCAAGCTGATGTATTGACAAACCGTGCAATTGGTTAGGATGGGTCAATTCACTTAGATGCATATTTTTAAGTACCCAGCTTATTTTGATTAATTTCTAGGACAACAACAGATGAAACGTAAAATTAGTTTTCCTGCCACTATTTGAATTAAATTCACAAAGCTAGTATAAAATGCTTTGTCCTTATCTATTTTTGCTGTTTTGCCCTAAAAAAACCAAAAAGATGAATTCACTTTGGCAACAATTTGCTTTATTAAATGTGCCCCTCGATCGATGGCAAGGCGCAAGTTATCTATCCCGTTTAGTGGGCATCCTCCAAAATTGGCGACAAAGCAGCCTAATTATGCAATGGGGCGAAGCGATCGGGGCCTTATTGGTAAGTTTAGTATTTACCCTCTCACCCTTTGTCACTTCTAACGATCTCATTGGCATTTTATTAATTGCCTGCGCCGGCTTCTGGATATTACTCACCCTATCCCATGACGGCAAGCCCGGTTTTACCCCCATTCATCTCATGGTATTACTTTACTGGGGTATTTCCACTATAGCTACCGCCCTATCCCCCGATAAAAAAGCAGCTTTGGTAGGCTGGAATAAATTAACCCTATATTTGCTATTTTTTGCTTTAATGGCTAGGGTTTTGCAAAATTCCCGCTTTCGTTCCTGGTTAATTACCCTTTACCTGCATATTTGTCTAATTGTCAGTGTTTATGGTATCAGGCAATGGTTCCAGGGAGTAAAACCCCTAGCAACTTGGAATGATCCTATGTCGGCAATGGCTAAGGAAACCCGAGTTTATAGCTATTTAGGAAATCCTAATCTATTAGCCGCCTATTTATTACCAGCTATTGCTTTATCTGTAGCCGCATTTTTTGTCTGGAAAGGTAAAGGTCCGAAAGCCCTCGCCCTGACTATGTTTGTCGTTAACTGTGCCTGTTTACGCTATACCGGCAGTCGCGGTGGTTGGATTGGATTTGTATTTTTAGCTTGTGTGTTTTTAGTATTATTGTGGTATTGGTGGCGCGATTATCTCCCGTATTTTTGGCGTACTTGGTCGCTACCGATCGCTTTAGGTAGTTTAGCTACTGTTTTATTATTAGGTTTTCTAGTATCAGAACCTTTGCGGATCCGCTTATTAAGTATCTTCGCCGATCGCAATGATAGTAGTAATAACTTCCGCCGTAATGTTTGGGATGCTGTTTTCGAGATGATTCGTGCTAGACCTATTTTAGGTATAGGCCCTGGAAACACGGTTTTTAACAAGATTTACCCTTTGTTTATGCGTCCCCGTTTTACTGCTTTAAGCGCCTATTCTATTTATTTAGAAGTGCTAGTAGAAACTGGTATTATTGGCTTTAGTTGTTTTCTGTGGCTGTTATATGTCACTTTTAGCCAAGCCTGGATGCAACTCGATCGCCTGCGTAAATTATCTAGTCCAGAAGGTTATTGGCTATTAGCCGCAGTAGCTACAATGGCAGGTATGCTCGGTCATGGTATGGTAGATACAGTCTGGTATCGTCCCGAAGTTAATACCCTCTGGTGGTTAATGGTAGCTATTATTGCTAGTTACTATTATACTATTCCCCAACCTCAACCAGAACCAGAAAATATCGATAATTTCCAGGAAATATAAATCACAAAATACCCGACTTTTTAAAGTCAGTCGGGTATCTAATTACCTATTTTCTTAATACCGTTTCATCGCCCTTTCCATATCTCGCTTATCTTCCCGCCGTTTCATATCTTCCCGCTTATCATGTACTTTTTTACCTTTGCCAAGACCGATGGAAATTTTTACCCAACCTCGCTTAAAATACATTTTTAAAGGTACTAAGGTTAAACCCTGCTGTTCTACTTTACCAATTAATTTACGAATTTCTTGGCTATGTAATAACAACTTGCGAGTACGTCGAGGGTCGTGATTAAAATATTCACTAGCTGTGTCATAAGGAGAAATATGTACATTAATCAACCAAGCCTCACCATTCCGAATTAATGCAAAGCCATCTCGTAAATTAACTTTACCTGCCCGAATAGATTTTACTTCGGTTCCTTTTAATTCAATACCAGCTTCGTAAGTCTCCAGAATTTCATAGAGAAAACGCGCTTGTCTATTATCACTAACAATTTTGTATCCGTCACTTGTGTCGCTCATAATTTAGTATTTAGCTAAAAAAATATATACTGTAATATTATTCTATGAGGTTTTAAATGCCAACGAAAAAATCTTTACAACTCTGGGAAAAACAAATAGGTTCTCAACGCGATTGGGTTTGGCGTGGCTGGAAAATTCGTTACACCTATTTGCGTACTTCTAAACCTCATAGCTCATCTACTAATATACCTTTAATTTTTATACATGGTTTTGGTTCTGGTATTGGTCAATGGTGCGAAAATCTTCACCCTATTAGCCAAGAATACCCAATTTATGCCCTAGATTTATTAGGTTTTGGTGCTTCGGAAAAAGCCTCAACAGAATATAATGCTAATCTCTGGGCTGCTCAAATTCACGAATTTTGGCGCTTAGTCATAGGTGAACCAGTGGTAATAATTGGCCATTCCTTGGGGGCTGTAGTAGCTTTGGCCACTGCTGCCGCTTATCCAGACATGGTAAAAGGTTTGGTTTTGCTAACTTTACCATCCGCCCGAAAAGATTTATTGCCAGCTTATTTAGATCCTTTAGTCGGAAATATTGAGGGGCTGTTTGCTTCTCCTCTCTTATTATGGCCGCTTTTTAAATTTGTGTTAAGTCGGCGATCGATAATAGCTTCTTTTGCTAAACTCGCCTATTTTAACTCGGAAGCTTTAACACCAGATATGGTGTCTGTTTTTTTTCTACCTATACAAGATCGCAATGCCGATCGCGCTTTATACAGTCTAACTCGTTCCCGCTCTCACCCTAATTTTTGCCCCAGCGTCAAAGAGTTATTACCTACTTTACAAATACCTATTTTAACTATTTGGGGTAAACAAGATTCCGTTATTCCCCTGTCTTGGGGTCGTCAAGTTGCTACTCTTAACCCTAATTTACGGATGATAGAGTTAGATAAAACCGGACACTGTGCCTATCACGAACATCCTCATTTAGTTAATCAAGAAATTTTAACGTGGTTAGAAGGTATTGTCAGGGCTTAGGGTAGGAAATGAAAAAATCAATATAAATACAGGCAATAGTCGAAATATGAGCGGGTTTATAATAATATTATGATTAATTATTATATATCCAAAAAAAAATCTGTTATGTTGTCAGAGATGGGTTTATTTATATGATTGTCAAGTACCATAATTTATCTCATAATTACCCGCAAAATTTAAGGCGATCGGCCACTAAAAATGCTGAAAAATCAGATATTTTTGACAACATTTTTTCCTAAAAATTATTAATGGGAAATACTACAAAAATAATAAAAGACTAAAACTTCTTGTAAGGAGAAAAAGCAACACGAAAACCGCAGTATTTGCACCTCCACTCAGGAACATTCCAGCCACGAAATGCAGCACGACAATTCCAAGGGTAGTCGCCCCACGAACCTCCACGAAATACTCGTCGTGTATCATCTCCTCCTTGCCATACACCACCATCAAAGTATGCATTTTCTTTTTTTCCTACTCCTAAAAATAAATAAGAAAAAAAACCAGATTTATGTTTTCCAGAATTTTTATAAGGTTTATCTTTATAATTATCATGCCAATTATCAGCACACCATTCCCACACATTTCCATGCATATCATATAAACCAAAAAAATTAGGTGGAAAAATACCCACATCCGTTGTTTCTTGGCGAAATTCTCCTTTTAATGTAGAAGCGTAGATGTAATTTCCATTAAAATTAACTAAATCAGTAGTAATAGTTTTACCAAAATAGAAAGGTGTAGTAGTTCCTGCTCTACAAGCATATTCCCATTCCGCCTCACTGGGTAAACGATAATTTTTGCCAATTTTTCGCGAAAGTCGGGCACAAAATTCTACCGCTTCATACCAAGATATCTGCTCTACTGGGCGATTTTCTCCTTTAAAATAAGATGGATCACGATTTAAATCTATTTTTATTTTCGGTAATGATGCTACAGCTTGCCATTGCTCCTGAGTTATCGGAAATTTTCCCATAAAAAAGGGTTTAACTATTACTTTATGCTGGGGTTTTTCTTTATCATATCCTTTACCACCAGAAGAACCCATGATAAAAATACCGCCAGGAATAGATACCATATCTAAAAATATATTATTAATTAAATTTTCTTGAAAAAATTTAGCTTGATGATGTTGTATATTAATGTTTTTTCCTCTATCATTCACTGTGAATACTTGAAATTGAAAAGTATATTCAGGTTTTAAAAATTTATTTAAAAATTGTGGTGATTCTTCCTGCACTGCATATTCTATTTGTCCATTCTTTTCTTCAGATTTTAATTGTAATTCATCTATAAATTCTGGTGATTCTTCCTGCACTGGATATTCTATTTGTCCAGCCTGTTCTTCAGATTTTAATTGTAATTCATCTAAAATTTGTTGGGCATTCCAACGCAATTTATATTCTTTTACTAAACAACCACGTACTATTTCTGAAAATGATGTCGGTAATTTATCCCAATCTATAGATATCTGATAGTCTAGTATTGCTTTCATTATTTCTTGTTCTATGTTTCCGGCAAAGGGTAACTTACCTGTGAGCATTTCTGTTATCATTACTCCCAGTGACCATATATCCCATGCTG
>CAWUOF010000238.1:0-6765 GCA_963923765.1 uncultured bacterium
CCGCTGCTCCCCTGCCCTCTTGCCAATGCCCCATGCCCCATTTCCGATTATTAAGTACCTATACCTAAACGTCCTGCTAAACCAGGAGTTAAAGGTAAAAGAGTTGCAATCATTAGAAATAAAGCCAATAAAGCTAAGGCTGCTCTGGCATCGTCGGGTTCGGTTAATTCATTTAAACTAGGGCGCTCTAAGTTGCGTTGTAAAAATAAAATTACAATCGCCCAATATAAAGCTAAAGGATTTGCTAAAGAGGCGATCGCTAAAACAGCTAAAGTAGCAATCATTGTTCTACTAGCAATTTTACGACCGTAAATAGCCTGTACTATTCTGCCACCATCTAAGGAACCCGCAGGTAATAAATTAATTGCTGTAATTACTAACCCCAACCAACCAATAATAGTCAGAGGGTTAACATCCACTATGGGATTATGTATAGAATTTCCTAACACAACCCTTGCTAAAGTTCCCACTAAAATAGAACCTTTGAAAAATTCCGATGGTACTTGAAACATACTACCCGGATGGGATAGTAACAAACCAATTATTAACATTGCCAAAGATAGTAAGCCGCCTGCTGCTGGTCCTGCTAAAGCAACATCAAAAAGTACGGTACGATTGGGTAATACTGATTCAAAGCGATTTAATGCGCCAAAGGAACCTATTTGTAAAGTGGGGATGAAAAATGGCCAAGACCAGCGGACTTGATGACGTTTAGCCATGACTTGGTGGCCGATTTCATGGGCTAATAAAATCGCGATAATACCGCTACCAATTGGCAAAGTTTGGAGAAAACTTTGGGGAGTGGTAAATAAATCAATACTCTGCAATAATGCTCCTGTTTCTAAACAGCTAATAATAGTGATTACAAACAGAATTGCAGCTAAAATTTTTTGGTTTGTGGTGGCTGGTTTTGGATCGTTGGTGCTTGGTAAGACAATTACTACAGGTTTATCGTCTTGATTAGGTAATAGAAATAGTCGATAGCGATCGCCTAGACGTTCCTGTAAGCTAGTTGATAGACGGGAATGTACTTTTTCTGCATCTCCCCTGAGATTGCCATTAAAAATTACCCCATCTTGATAAGGTATAGTTTCGGTGGCAAAAAATGTATCTACCCCAAATATGCCTTGAATGCTTTTTAAAGTTTCGGCTGGTATGGGTACTATTTCTGGAATTTTTAGGGGTGGCAGGGTGGTATTTACCCCCGCTTCGGTTGTAACTGGTGATGCAACTTTATCTGGATCTCCTGCGTCTGGGCTTGATTTTAGCATTGCCTCTAGGCGCGATCGCAATTCTCCATCTTGACTAGCTGCCCTGAGTTTTTTGCCCAGGAAAATATATATTCCTGTGGAAATTACTAATAAAAACAGCACTCCAACTATATTTAGGTAAATTCCGGCGGCAAATAATCCAAAAAATACTAGCCAGGGAACCATGAGTATAGCTGATTGTAACCAAGCTAAAATGCCCAGTTTGCCAAATGCTCTGGCGCGATAATATCCCCAACCTAATATACCTAAAGCAAATAGCACTATGGCGATCGTTGCTACATTTTCTGTCGCAATAAACATTTTTAAACCTTCTTCTTAACACCAAATCTGATTAATATCAGACATATCAGGGAACAGGAAAGGATGCATATTATAAAATACCCAAAAATATTTTACCTATCTAAATATGAGCTAATTTTTGGGTATAGTTAGAGCGCTTTAGCGCAACAACAGTTTTTTCTAAAGATGCACCCACAGGAAATAGAGAGGAAAAGTTATTGAAAATTATATAACAATAAGCGGGTAACAGGGAATATTGAAAGCAATACTTGATGGTTTGTTTTTTACATCACTGTTGTTTTTATGTACTTTGGTTATTGTTATAATTATTAATTGCAGCGCGGAGATTGCCTTTATTTTTATTTAGCAAATTTTCGGCTTTTTCTTTGGGTAAATTTGTCCAGTAGCTTAATAAAGCTAATTTTACCGATCGCCCATTTTTTTCTAGTAAAACTGCCGCTTCTTCTCGATTTAATCCTGTTAAATCTTTAATTATTCGTAAGGCACGATCGAGTAGTTTTTTGTTAGTAACTGCTACATCTACCATACGATTACCATAAACTTTTCCTAGCTTTACCATTACTCCTGTAGAAATAATGTTTAAAGCCATTTTTGTAGCTGTTCCTGCTTTTAATCTTGTCGAACCCGCTAAAATTTCTGGGCCTACTAATAGGCGAATGTCGATATCTACTTCACTGGTAACTTGTTCATCAGGTACGCAGGCCATTAAAATTGTGGTTGCTCCTCTTTGGCGGGCTGCTTGTAAAGCTCCGTGTACATAGGGAGTTGTGCCACCGGCGGTAATTCCTAATACTACATCTAATTCCGTGATGTGACGATGGGCGATCGCTTCTACCCCATCTTCCAATTTATCTTCTAAATCTTCCGAACTCCTAACTAATGCCCCAGCACCTCCGGCTATGATACCTTGTACCAATTCTGGAGGTGAGCAAAAAGTAGGTGGACATTCTGCCGCATCCAAAACCCCTAGCCGTCCGCTTGTCCCTGCTCCTATATAGAATAACCTGCCGCCTTGACGTAATGCTTCCGCAGTGCGATCAATAGCTTTGGCCATTTCCTGGCGTGCCCCTGCGATCGCTTTTAAAGCTTGAGCATCTTCTTGATTAAATAAATCTACTAATTCTAAGGAATTTAATTGATCTAAATTCTGTGAGTTAGGATTTACTTGCTCCGTTAAAAGATGTCCTCGCTCCTCCAGATTTTTCATGTTTTCGACTTTTAACTCCTAAGTTTTGGCTAAATTTCTTTATTTATTCTAACTAGCAAATTCATTAATTTTTGCAAATTTTATTGATATAAACTGCTGGTTATATTAATTATTGATTTTTGCATATCAATATCCCCAATTACCTTTTTCATTTTCCAGCCATAATTTACACCTATAATTTATTATATTTTACAGTAATCCTTCTAGTTTTCGTCTGATTTTTTCTAATTCTGATTCCGACATTTCGTCTGATTTTTCCGATTTTTTTTCATCTACTTGCCAATCTGTTGATTCTACATTATTTTCTGGCGGAAGTTGTAAAGTACCATCTAGGATTAATTCCCAATCATAATCTGCATCTTGGCAAAATTCTTTTACCTCTTCATCTTCTATAGCTTCTACTGTAGGAGTAGGGAAATCTTGCGCTTCTAACATTAGGGCAAAACGGGTAGCGTCGTCTTCTGATTCAAACATTAGGATTTTATTGCGATCGCCCTGACGAATTGTATGAATTCCTTCGTTTTCTGTTCTGGCATTAAATAGTAGAATGAACACTTGCATAGTATGATGAAATTATTTATTTGAATTACTTAAATTTTATTTTTACTCCTTTCTGTTTTTCGCTTGCTCGTCCAGCCAGCTTGGACAGTAGGAATACAGCAGTTTTCTCGCTAGATAAAAAATCTAACTATTTTCTGCCTATCAAATACAACCAAATTATTTTGCCGTTGTCAAGATACTAATGTCCCAATTGTCTGAGAAATTATTGCCAATTACATCATTATATTTTGTATTGAATTTTTATCTTATATGATTTTTTGAGAGTTTTTAATCGAATTTATTAACAAGGGACAATTTTATCATAAAAATTACTCATTTAAGCTGATTTTATGAGATTGATGGTGTTATTTGTTGTAAAAAAGTATGAAAGGTTGTGCGATCGGGCATGGCAGATTGAGCGCCTGTTTTAGTGACACATAATGCTGCTACTGCTGCCGCCCAAGTTGTTGCTTGTCGTAGGGTTAAGCCTTCTGCTAAAGCCACTGCTAAACCACCATTAAAAGCATCTCCAGCCGCGATCGTATCTATGACTGTAACAGGAAATGCTGGTATAAAAAATATTTTTTCTGATGTTGCACATACAGCGCCCTGGGCACCTAATTTGACGATCGCTGTTTCTACTCCTTTTTTTTGTAATATCTCTGCGGCTAAGGCTGCCGTTTCTATATTATTAATAGTAATGCTTGTCAATTGTTGGGCTTCGATTTGATTTGGTGTAATAATATCTACTAAATTATAAATTTCTGCTGGTAATTCTTCCCTTACTGGTGCTGGATCTAAAATTACTTTTACTCCGGCTTTTTTAGCTGCTTTAGCGGCTAATAAAACTATTGGTAATGGAATTTCTAATTGTAATAGTAATGCCGAGGCATTTGGTAATAAATTTTCTAAGGTTTTTATATCTATTTCATTCAGGCGATCGTTAGCGCCTGGAATGACAATAATTTGATTTTCGCCATTATCGTCTACTGCAATAATAGCGATTCCAGAATTAACGGTATTATCTATAAAAATTCCTTGCGTTTGCACTCCAGCAGTTTTTAAACTATCTAAAAGTTGTAAGCCGAAGCTATCACCACCAACACGCCCCACCATCTGCACAGGTACACCCAGACGAGCAATTGCTACTGCTTGATTGGCTCCTTTACCCCCTGGCACGGTGATTAATTCTTTGCCTAATAAAGTTTCACCAGCGATGGGTAAGTGTGTTACCTTGGCTATTAAATCAATATTGATGCTACCCAATACAATCACTGTCATGTTTTATTTATTCCGCACTTATCGAGGAGTTATTTTTATTTCTTGGTTTTTAACTGGTTTTTTGGGACTTGCTAGTAAATTTGTGATTAATTTTTCTTTAGCGCCTTGGGCAAAATGGGTAAATGATTCGGCTGGTGATATTTTATATCAAATATTCTGGTTATTAATATTTATTTTTATATGGCCAAAATTTCCCCCTGGGGTAATTGCGGTGGCTGTGTTTTGTATTTCATCGTTTTTGGAATTTTTGCAGTTATGGCATCCACCTTTTTTGGAAGCTATTCGATCGACTTTTGCTGGTAGACTTTTAATTGGTACTACTTTTTCTTGGTCTGATTTCTTTTATTATTTTTTAGGAAGTTTGCTAGGTTATCTATGGCTACAATATCTTAAAAATAAATTTTAATAATCTTGATAATTTTTTATAATTTTAAGTAGGTTAAATAATTTAAGCTTATAAGATATTAATAAATATTTGTGAATTATTATTTTAATTTACAATAATATTTTAGTTTTATTTAATGATGCACCGTAAATTAACTCTGTAACACAATAAAAGTAAATTTTTGTACCAAGGCATAATAAATTAGATGCTATTGGTTTATTTTTACCAAAATTTATTTATTGCCAATAAATTAGTAAGTGGTATTTGTATTATGGATAGCGATCGCTGACAAAGTTACAGAAGGTTGCATTTGGTCTGGGTTAATTTGTGATTGTCTAATGGGGGTTTTGCCATTTAAACATATTATATTGAGGGAGAAGGTGATAAGGCTGGCTAATATGAATTTTTCTAACATGATGTTTTGCTCCTCATTGCCACTTATCAGCAGCACAGTTGTTTCTTGGTTTATATTTATAGTATGATGCTTTCTTATAGCGCACATCGTGATAACGACTGAATATATAAGTGATGATAGTCCAAAAAAGCTGTGATTTTGGTCACTTTACCTGGAGTTTTATCAGTAAATTCCACACTTGCCCAGAAAACTTATAGTTATGTTAAGCTGTATAGCTGAAGTTTAAGAAGAGAAAAATCAATGACTCTAAACGATCTATTAACATTATTGTTGCTGCTTAGTCCCGGTCTTTTACTGTCAATTCTGATTATGGGGGCTTTTGCTGCTGGGGGATAAATCCTAAAAATTAAGAGCAAACAAGTATTTTGATGGATAAAATTATCGATGATAATGCTTGTAGGGAAAATAAATTTCCATTTGCTCTGGTGATGTGGGGTGAGAAGATAAAAAATTAAGAAATAAGAAAATTAGTGGATAAATCAATCTAATTCTTCAAAATCTTCAGCCCCTACATAAAAATGGGATTCTTCCCGGATATTATCATAAATTTTAGATGGGGGTAAAGATTCGTTGCGATCGCTACGCAATTCCAAATTAGATCTAGGTGATAGTCGTAGTCTTTCTCCTGGGCGACGAGATCCAGAAATATTAGGAGTTGTTTTAGTAAAAGTTTTCCAAGCTGCTTTGACACCCACAAAAAGACTACGGGTAGTGGTATTAACTTGTTTTACTTGTTTTTTAGCAACGTCTAAAGTTTGATCAACTTGTTTAATAACTTGTCCCGCGCTTTGCACTCCTTCACTCATATCATCAGTAAGATCGCTAATTTCCATTCCAGTTAAGCGGATAGCTTCTAGGGTGGGAGGCAATTCGCGACTAAGGGTATCTGCTAATTTTTCGACGCTACGGGCAGCCCGCGCTAATTCTTGCAATGCTGGCACTGCTGCCACTAATACGGCAGTGAGGCTAACTGCAACAAGAAAAAAAGATAATCCTAGCCAAAATAGAGGATCAATCACGACTCTCAGCCCCTAAAGTCAAGGGTTCGTCATCGGTTGAGTTAGAGTTATTATTATTAATAGTATGTTCTTTTATATCTAAGGTTTGGTGTTCTTGTCTGCTGGCTTCTATACCGGCGACGATCGCTTCTCCTAGTCGATCGAGGGTTGATTGCCAGCTTGTTTTAGCTGTTTGGGCAAGGCGATCGGCTTGTATTTGCAGACTTGTAGATATATCTTCTGCTAATTCTGGTATAGCTTCGGCAGATTTTTTCAGTATTTGCCTAGTTGCCTTACCGTTGCGCGGGGCTAAGAGCTGTCTCTTATACACATCTGAGGCTGCCGACGATACTCCTTGTGTAGATCTC
>CAWUOF010000239.1:0-6751 GCA_963923765.1 uncultured bacterium
CCAAAGTCAGTTAACAGGGAATTTAGTATCAGAAAATAATAAAATATAAATTTTCCTTAATATAAATTCCCTAAATACCAAATTAATTTAACAGTAATTAATCAAGAAACAACACCATTCTTGTTTTTGATGCATTTTAATTATTTTCCAGCCAGATACAGCGATCGCCTGATTAACTACCTCAACTTTATCTATAGTAATACCACTAAGAATAGCCCAGCCACCAGGTTTAATTATAGCCGACATTTGGGGAATTAAATCTGCAATAACTTCTGCCACAATATTACAAAGAATACCATCAACCCGACTAGAAATAAGTTCTTTTAACTTTTCTATTCCTCCCTCAGCCACAATAATTTTTTCTGGGTTAATTTGATTTAATTTTATATTACTAATAGTTGCTCTAATCGCTAAAGGATCTATATCTACAGCATAGACTTGCTGGGCTTTAAATAATATCGCCGCAATTGCTAAAATTCCCGAACCACAACCAATATCAGCAACTACTGTTTTAGCTGGTAATACTAAATTTGTGGTTAAAGTTTCCAAAACTTCTAAACACATTTGAGTAGTAGTATGATTACCAGTACCAAAAGCCATTTCTGGATCGATACGTAATACTATTTTATTAGTATTTTCTGGGGCTGGCAACCAAGAGGCGATCGCAATTAAACTATTACCAATTTCTTGCGGTTCCCAAGAATTTTTCCAAGTATTTGCCCAATCTTCCCCCGCTATTAATTCCCAACTAATCTTAGGTAGTACTATTCCTAACTCCTGGGCATTTTGCTGCAAAGACAAAGATAGATTTTCCAAATCTTGTAACTGTATTTGACTACTAGGCAAAAAAGCTTCTATGCATAAATTATTATCTTTAAACTGATGAGATGTACCTGCACAGCCTAATTGTTGAAATTGTAAAAAAGCTATTTCTTCCAAATCTGGCACACAATCAACTACAATTTTCCACCAAGTATTAGTCATTGACAATAACCTAAATAAAAATCGCATCATAACATTTTCAAGCAGCCATGTAATTGCCCAGAAAAAGGACAACAAATTATAGATGCTGAAACACTGATAAATCAATTTTTATATCAAATAGCAATAGTAGAAATTTTGCATAAGAATTTAATATTTTAATTAGGTTTACTAATCGTTTTTCACCAAATTTCAAGCTTTATCCAGTGTGTTGAACCAAAATCATTACACCCGACATTATCCTTGTACTATGCCCCATCTGCTATGCCCCATATACTATGCCCCATGACAAATAACTACTCTGCTGATATGTTAAGTTGGAGACAATTTGAATTAAGAAAATACTTAGGCGATGGGGATAGTTTATCGGCGGGTTTTGCTGAAATTAAGCGGAGAAGCCCTAATGGGCAATCTTCAGTATGGAATCGATCCAATCATAGTTCAGGATATTGCCCAAGAAGTGGCAGAAGTAATTGCCAATGGCGTACAGGTGGCGATCGTCGTTGGTGGTGGTAATATCTTTCGTGGTGTTAAAGGTGCCGCAGGAGGGATGGATCGGGCAACGGCAGACTATATTGGCATGATTGCCACAGTGATGAATGCCTTAACATTACAGGATAGATTAGAAGAAATAGGGGTTCCTACTCGCGTTCAAACAGCGATCGCTATGCAAGAAGTAGCAGAACCTTATATTCGTCGTCGCGCCATTCGTCACCTAGAAAAAGGTCGAGTAGTGATTTTTGGTGCGGGTTCTGGTAATCCCTTCTTTACTACCGATACTACCGCAGCTTTGCGAGCGGCAGAAATAGATGCCAATGTGATTTTTAAGGCTACTAAAGTAGATGGGGTCTATGATTCGGATCCCCATATCAATCCTAATGCACGTCGTTATCAAAGCTTGACCTATGGCCATGTCCTCACCCAAGATCTACGGGTCATGGATGGTACAGCCATCACTCTGTGCAAAGATAACAACATTCCTATTATTGTATTTGACCTGGCGGTAAAAGGAAATATCCGCCGAGCCGTATTAGGAGAAAATATTGGCACCCTTGTAGGAGGTTCCTGTGAAATCAGTTAAAGAAGTTGAAGCTAGTATGCAAAAAACCGTTGAATCTACTCAACGGGCTTTTAATACAATTCGTACAGGTCGCGCCAATGCGACATTACTTGATAAGGTTATGGTGGACTATTACGGTTCCCCAACTGCCTTAAAATCCTTAGCAAACATTAGTACACCAGATGCAAGTACGATTACCATACAACCTTACGATCGCAATACCTTAAATATCATTGAAAAAGCCATATCCCTATCTGATATCGGTCTTACTCCTAGCAATGACGGTTCTATTATCCGTCTTAATATTCCTCCCCTCACCAAAGATCGACGCAAAGAATTAGTTAAAATTGCCAGTAAATATGGTGAAGAAGGCAGAGTTGCTATTCGTAATATCCGTCGCGATGGTTTAGACTTTGTGAAAAAGCAAGAAAAAAGTAAAGAAATTGCTGAAGATGTCGCTAAGGATACGCAAGACAAAATTCAAAAACTCACTGACAAGTATATCGCCAAAATTGACGAATTACTCGCTGAGAAAGAAAAAGATATTATGACTGTCTAAATATCTTGATTTTTTCCATCACTATCTAGTCAGTCTAGCTATTTAATCCCAGCTATTGAATATATCATGTTCGTTTCATCACATACCCATACTGGTTAAATACTCTCTTAGGGTGCATCTGTAGTAAAAACCTTTGTGATGCTGTCTCATCAGCCTCTCCTGGACTATGGTTAAAAATTCTAAATATTTGCATAGTTAAAATATTGTTTTTTTCCTGTCTAAGAGATGCACCCTTTACCCAGATAAAAAAGTTAATCCGAACATAATATTGCAACTTTTGGGACAATGTAAACTTCCTAGACTGACTTTTACTTAGACAAAAATAATTATTTAAAAGAATATATTAAAACAAATATTATAAACAAGATAATATTTAATAGGTATTTCATGGAGATATTAATTATAAAAACTATATAATTAAAAATCAGAAATAAAATTTATGTACAAATTGGCTCAAGTAATAATGTATAAAATAAAAATTATATCCGGAAAATAATTAAATACAAAGGAATAACCTACAAGAAAGTTATCATATTTTTGTGGTAAAGTTACTAAATTTTATCAAGGTTGGATAGTTCTAAAAAAATTTAGAAATAACAGCAAAAACCGAGATAATAAATTTAGCGATCGCTTGATATATAAACTAAAAATTATGAAGTTTTTGCCTAAATATTTAGGCAAACAAACTGATTTTATTAGCAACATCATAGCTAAATAATAAAGTAATTATAGTTAAGCGATCGCACTTGCCAAATTACAAAATAAAAGCTAACTTACCTAAAAAATAGTGGGTAAAATATCCATCTGTTGAAAAAAAACCGTATAGTTTATAAAAACTAGCATATCGGTTAAACTGCAACTGGATCAGATCCAACATTTACTGAACAAAAAACCTAAACAACTGGTTTATTTAGGAGCAAATAAGCATTATGTTCGACTGCATTATTGTCGGTGCTGGCCCAGCCGGAGGAACCGCAGCTTATCATTTAGCGAAAAAAGGACGATCCGTTTTAGTCATTGAAAAAGAAACTCTACCTCGTTACAAACCCTGCGGCGGCGGAGTATCACCTATAATAGCCGAGTGGTTTGATTTTGATTTTTCCAGCGCTATTTCTTTAAAAATAAATCATATCCGCTACACCTGGAAAATGGGCGACCCCGTAGAAATGGAATTGGAAACAAAAGAGCCAATTTGGATGGTAAGGCGAGATATTTTTGACCATTTTTTAATTCAACAAGCACAAAAACAAGGCGCCGAGCTTAAAGACGGAATAGAAGTTACAGGAATTCAATTTCAGAGCGATCGCTGGCAAGTTAACACCTCCAATGGCTCCTTTACCAGTCGTTATCTCATCGCTGCCGATGGCGCTAAAGGCCCTATGGCCAAATTTCTCGGCTTTAAAAACCGCACACAACGTCTAGCAGGAGCCTTAGAAGCCCAACTTCCCGCCAACACCCAAGAAAATATAATTCATTTTGAATTTGGTACCATTAAAAATGGTTATATTTGGAACTTTCCCAAAGTAGAAGGATATTCTATTGGTGTCGGAACTTTACGCGGTGGCGAACCTAAAGATTTTACCAAAACACTTAACGAATATGTTGGTAATTTAGGTATTGATATTAAAAATACCCAACAATATTCCCATGCTTTATGTTTATGGGATGGCGATAAAAAATTGCACACACAAAATGCTATTTTGGCAGGGGAAGCTGCTTCGGTAGTCGATCCTTTTACCGCCGAAGGAATTCGCCCTTCTATGTTTACCGGCTTAAAAGCATCAGAAGCTATTGATCAAGCCTTATCTGGTGATATTAATGCCCTAGAAAATTATACCAATATCATCAATCAAGAATGGGGCGGCGATATGTTATGGGCGCAACGCTTATCAGGAATATTTTATCGTATTCCTGGTATTGCTTATAAAGTTGCCATTAAACAACCAGCAGCTACCTATAAAATGGGGCAAATTTTATGCGGAGAACTTCGCTATGGAGATGTTGCAAATAAAGCAATTAATTTCTTAAGTAAAAATTTGATACCTGGTATGGGATAATTAGTGTAATAGTTTTTAATAATCCCTTTTTCAAATAGAGTTTTTCCCTATTGGAAAAATGTTGATTTGCGCCTTTCAGATGGTGATGCGGAAGGCGCGATCGTCTTTATAACAGAGAAAAACCCAGATAGTTTAATTTTTTCCTCCCTATTATTTATTATTTCCTACTATACTTTCTAGTAATGATTATTGGCAAAATTTCTCCACACAACGCACAAAAATTTCTACCCCCATTCCCAAAGCAATTTCATCAAAATCAAATCTAGGGTGATGATGAGGATAGGCTAAATTTTTATTAGGATTAGCTGAACCCAAAAAGAAATAACAACCCGGTACAGCTTGCAAGAAAAACGACATATCCTCACCGCCCATAGTTTGACATTCTGGTACTATTCCGGCGGTCGTTTCTATCACCTCTGAAGCCACAGATCGCACTAAATCTACTATGCGATTATCATTAATTACAGGGGGATATAAACGGTGATAATTTAAATCATACCTAGCACCATGACTAGCACAAACTCCGGCAATTATTTCTTCAAGTCGTTTTGGTAATAAATTGCCTAATTCTGGATTAAAATATCTCACTGTACCACTTATTCTGGCAGTATCAGCAATCACATTTAATGCTGTACCTGCATGAAATTCCCCCACAGTAACTACAGCCGAATCTAAGGGATTAATATTTCGAGATACAATAGTTTGCAAAGCATTTACTATTTGAGCAGTAACTAAAATTGAATCAATAGTTTGATGAGGTATGGCACCATGTCCGCCTTTACCGAAAATAGTACAATTAAAACACTCGGTGGCTGCCATTAATGCACCGTTACGAACTCCTACAGTTCCTAATGGTAAATTATTCCACAAATGTAAGCCAATAATAGCATCAACATCCGGATTTTTTAATACTCCCGCCTCAATCATGGGTTTTGCCCCACCTGGCCCTTCTTCGGCGGGCTGAAAGATAATTTTTACTGTGCCTGCAAAGTTGTCTCGATGATTAGCTAAATAATATGCTGTACCAAGGGCGATCGCTATATGCCCATCATGTCCGCAAGCGTGCATTTTCCCATCATGGCGAGATTTATAGGATACTTCATTCTCTTCCTGTATTGGCAAAGCATCCATATCCGCACGAATACCCAAAACTGGCCCCGGTTTATTTCCCTTAATAATCGCCACAATACCCGTTTCTGCAATACCAGTTTGATGCTCAATTCCCCACGCCTGTAACTTTTGGGAAATCAACTCACTGGTTAAATATTCCCGAAAGCCCAATTCTGGCTGTTGGTGCAGGCGTCGCCGCAATTCAACTAAAACAGGCTGCAATGCACGAATTTCCAAACGTAGATTAGATAATTTATCAGATTCAAGGCCAGGAACAGTAGAAATCATTTTTATTTCACCATCGACAACAAGATAGAGTTAAATTAGCTTTTAATTACAATTTAAACCATATCAGCCGATGATTAGCTCGCTGTAATTTTGAAATGCAGGTGCTTCTCCAGGCTCTCAAAGGCCATCAGATGCACCTGTTTTTCATCAATCTAGTTAACTTGAGGAGCAAAGAGTTACCTTTGAACTGGAATAGCTTGCTAAACCAAAATTGGAAATATTTTCTCCCAAGCTTCTAACAATAACCATCACAAAGATTTCTGTCGCTTTCACTTACATTAGGATTTGTTTTCAAATAATCCCGAATCCAAAGGCAACCCTTTTTAAGTAAATTATTCAGCTTAATATCTACATCTAAAATTAAATCATCAGGATCGATATTCCATAATCTTACCGTTTTGTCACCACTACCAGAAGCAATGATTTGACCATCCGGGCTAAAACTTACTCCTAAAACCTGATCGGTATGTCCTTCTAGGGTGCGCAACAGTTTCCCCTCAATACTCCATAATCTCACTGTTCTGTCACCACTAGCAGAAGCAATCCTTTGACCATCTGGACTAAAACTTACTCCCAAAACCCGATCGGTATGTTCTTCTAGGGTGCGCAACAGTTTCCCCTCAATACTCCATAATCTCACTGTTCTGTCACCACTAGCAGAAGCAATCCTTTGACCATCCGGGCTAAAACTTACTC
>CAWUOF010000240.1:0-6730 GCA_963923765.1 uncultured bacterium
CACAAGGAGTATCGTCGGCAGCGTCAGATGTGTATAAGAGACAGATATTGTTCAATAATATCCGAAACTTCCTTGTTTGAAAATTCATAGGGCAAAATACATATCATTTCATAATTTCTGATCATTATATTCACCTCAAATTAAAGACAATATTGTGATTTTTACTTTTGACTAAATTAAATTGCGTTTCGGTGTGTATCGATATCGGATTTAATGCCTGTTTAAAGCATTATGATTATAACTTTATGTATCTTTTTGCAGTTGATTACGTTTTTTTTAGGCATAAATCCTTTTCTAAAACAATCAATGAATAAATACAGCACTTTGCAGTATAATACTCTATACGCAAAACTATCAAATTCTTGTCTAGCAAGGATTTAACGTATCGTATAATTTATTTATTATATATCCAGTAAGTTATGTAATTTTGTTTATTATACTACGATTTCTTCACCAAGATAATTTTTTAATCTTTTATTTATAAAATCACAGTATTTGCCGTTATAATAGTAGACAAAAATAATAAAGATAAGTAAATATAAAGTCCTTTGTATTATTAAGCGTACACGCCAAGCCTTAAAATGCTTATCCAATAAAGATTTAAAGCGTAATATGTCTGTAATATATCCAGAAAGTACTGTAATTTATGACCATATATCCATTTTATTGATATTACTGTCCAGCTAAATAACTAAAATATTAGACCTCTTGCGAAAGTATGAAACTCTGTCATTGCGACAGCGAAGAATCTCCAAGATACTTCGCTACACTACGTTTCGCTCAGTATGACATATTATTTTCGCAAGAAGTCTATTGTAATCTAACTAATCCAGATAATTTACTATTTCATTATCAATTGGTGGCAGATAGATATTTTAGCCTAAATTAAATAGCGATCGCCCCTGCTATAAATAGGAGAAAGCGATCGCCATTTAATTAACTTTGCTTTTAACTTTGATTAACCCACAAAAATCACCTGTTAATCATGCCAAATTTCCAATTAAATTACCTCTGGTGATTGAGCTTCTGAAGGGGGGACAACTTGCCAAAACAAGGGTAAATATTTATCCCATGCCGATAAAATTCGCCCAGCTTTAGCACTACCCGTCTTTTCAAAATGCTGTAGAATTAAATCTTTTAAATGTTGCTCTCCAGCTACAGTAGCAATACGCTGAATTTTGACAATTTCTCCATTAACTTTACTGGGGAAACTATCATTTTCATCTAAGAAATAACCTAAACCTCCGGTCATACCTGCACCAACATTGCGACCAACGTTACCAAGTACTACTATAGTTCCGCCAGTCATATATTCACAGCAATGATCGCCGGCACCTTCTATAACTGCGGTAGCTTGGGAATTTCGTACAGCAAAACGTTCGCCAGCTTTACCATTAGCCAACAAAATGCCGCCAGTAGCACCATATAAACAGGTATTACCAATAATAACGTTTTCATCGCCAGGAAAATCAACCACTCCCACAGGAGGCTTAATAATCACTTCGCCGCCATGCATACCTTTGCCAACATAATCATTAGCTTCTCCAGCTAAAATTAAAGTCATTCCAGGTAAATTAAAGGCGGCAAAACTTTGGCCGGCACTACCAGAAAAATGCAAAGTAATTTTTCCTTGCCAGCCATTATTACCCCATTTTTGGGCAATTTGTCCGGCAATTCTGGCCCCGACGGTGCGATCGGTATTAATTATCTTGTATTCTTTAGTTACTTTGCCATGATTTTGTATGGCATCAATTACTTCAGAATCAGATAATATTTCATCATCCAAAACTACGCCATTACTATGTACATCTCTTGATTTTAGCCAGGAGCGATCGCTGGTAACATCTGGTAAATGCAACAAAGTATCTAAATCTAAAGATTCAGTTTTAGCTAAATGCAAAGGACGAAGTTGCAATAAATCCGATCGCCCGATAATTTCTTGCAAAGACCGATAACCTAAACGGGATAACATTGCCCGCACTTCTTCAGCTATATAGTAAAAGAAATTAACAACTTGAGCGGGAGTTCCTGGAAAACGTTGCCGTAGTTTTTCCTGTTGAGTTGCTACTCCTACAGGGCAGTTATTAGTATGGCAAATTCGCGCCATAATACAACCTTCGGCTATCATTGCTATGGAGCCAAAACCAAATTCTTCTGCTCCCAATAAAGCCGCCATTACTACATCCCAACCGCTTTTTAATCCACCATCAACGCGCAAAACAACTCGATCGCGCAATTCATTTTCTAGCAAAGTGCGATGTACTTCTGTTAAGCCTAATTCCCAAGGTGAACCAGCGTGTTTAATTGAACTTAAAGGACTAGCGCCAGTACCTCCATCATGGCCGGAAATTTGGATAACATCAGCATTAGCTTTTGCTACACCAGCCGCAATGGTACCGATACCAATTTCTGCAACTAATTTTACTGAAACTTTAGCATCTGGATTAATTTGATGTAGATCAAAAATTAACTGAGCTAAGTCTTCAATACTATAAATATCATGGTGGGGAGGAGGAGAAATTAAAGTTACTCCTGGTTTAGAACGTCGCAACATGGCAATATAAGAACTAACCTTAGTTCCTGGCAGTTGTCCGCCTTCTCCAGGTTTAGCTCCCTGTGCCATTTTAATTTCTATTTGTGAGGCGTGCATTAAGTATTCTGGAGTGACACCAAAACGCCCAGAAGCTACTTGTTTGATAGCACTAGAAGCTGTATCGCCATTTTGTAAACCCTTCAGATGAGGTAATAAAGGAGATTGCCCGTTATTATCTACATCATTGAGAATACTATAACGAATAGGATCTTCTCCACCTTCACCAGAATTAGATTTACCGCCGATCCTATTCATGGCGATCGCTAAGGTTTCGTGGGCTTCCCTTGATAGGGCACCTAGAGACATTCCCCCAGTGCAAAAACGAGTTACTATTTCTTCTACTGATTCTACTTCATCCAGAGGAACTGGTTGATTACTTTCGACAAAATCTAATAAATCTCGCAAAGCAGTTACTGGGCGATTTTCCAGAATATTTGTGTAGGTTTTGTAATATTCTGCTGCGGTTTTTTCTGCTTCTTGTTTTGGCAGTGTTGCTGTTTTTTGATTTTGCTGAACAAAGGTAATAGCTTTATGTAAGGCTTTTGCCATTTCTGGGGAGTTTAAATGATATTCTCCACCGGGACGGTATTGGATAAATCCAAAGTTTTCTAGTTTTTTGGCGGTAATTTCTGGGAAGGCGCGATTATGGAATTTAATAGTTTCTTGGGCTAAGTCAGTTAGGGTAATTCCACCGACGCGGGAAGCTGTACCAGTAAAGGCTATTTCTAATAAATCAGCGCCTATGCCGATCGCTTCAAATATTTGTGCGCCTTGATAACTAGATAGTAAAGAAATTCCCATTTTAGACAGAATCTTAAATAAGCCATCTTCTACAGCTTTACGATATTTTTGCTGGGCTGTAGTGACAGTTATATTAGGAATTTTACCCTGTTTCATCAGAGATTCTGTACGGGAGGTACTATGCCAATGGCGAATTATTTCCCAGCTTAAATAGGGACAAACTGCACTGGCTCCATAACCAATTAAACAGGCGAAATGATGTGTACTCCAACATTGAGCAGTATCTACTATTAAGGATGCTTTAGTCCGAAGATTTTCCCGAATTAGATGATGGTGTATTGCGCCGACAGCTAGTAATGGTGGAATATAGGTCAGGTTGTCACTAATAGTATGATTAGCATCTGTACCTCGATCGCTAATTACTAGAATTTTATTACCTGCTCTTACTGCTACTGCTGCTGCATTTACGATATTTTTTACCGCCTGTTCTAAACCTTGTGGTCCAGTTTCAATGGGGTAAAGAGTAGAAAGAGTAACTGCTGGTAATTTTTCTTGAATTAAGTTTAATTCCGCTTCGTTTAAAACTGGTGATTTCAGTTTGATAAGTTTGGCAAATTCTGCTTGAGGTTCTAGGATATTTCCCTTTTCACCTAAGAAGGTGTTTAGAGACATGACAATATTTTCCCGCAAAGGATCGATCGGGGGATTAGTTACCTGGGCAAAACGTTGTTTAAAATAATCATACAAAGTATGGGGTTTTGAGGAAAGAACCGCTAAAGGAGTATCATCTCCCATGCAAAAAGTTGGTTCTTTACCTGTAGCTGCCATTTCCTCCACAATCATTTCTACATCTTCTGATGTATAGCCAAAAGCCATTTCTCGGCGGAGTAAGTTATCAGTATTTAGCTGTTTTTCTTCGGCAAAAGGTTGGGTTTCTAGGTTAATTCGATATTTTTGCAGCCATTCACCGTAGGGGTATTGACTAGCAATTTGTTGTTTAATTTGGTAATTGTTTAAAACTTCTCTAGTTTCTAAATCAACTACTAATATTTCTCCGGGGCCGAGACGTTTTTTCTCCACGATATTTTCTGGGGGAATATCTATTACTCCGGCTTCGGAACTTAGAATAATTAAGTTATCACGAGTACGACAATAACGCGCCGGTCGTAAGCCATTGCGATCGAGGGCTGCACCTACTTTTAAACCATCACTAAATACCAATAAAGCTGGTCCATCCCAAGCTTCTTGGATACCACTATAATAATCATAAAAATCGGTAATTTCTGGATGATTTACCAAATCAGGATGGTTTTGATAAGCTTCTGGTACTAGAATACTAATAGCTTCCTGGGGAGTGCGATCGGAATTTACCAATAATTCCACAACGCGATCGAGGT
This sequence comes from uncultured bacterium, assembly GCA_963923765.1. Taxonomy (GTDB): domain Bacteria; phylum Cyanobacteriota; class Cyanobacteriia; order Cyanobacteriales; family CAWUOF01; genus CAWUOF01. The sequence goes on from CAWUOF010000240.1 coordinate 4,732, forward strand.
TGGCGGAATCACTAAAAGCTTGACTTACTAATGGTTTTATCTGGTTAATATTATCTTCCCATACTGGATGATGTAGATGGGGTTCTTTAGCTTTCATCCAGTTAATATTACCCAGTAAAGTATTAATTTCTCCATTATGTCCTAGCATCCGCATCGGTTGAGCTAGGGGCCACTTGGGCATGGTATTTGTGCTAAAGCGGCGATGGTAAATAGCAAATTTGGAAATATATGCAGGGTTTTGTAAATCTAAGTAAAATTCTCCTAAAACCTGACTACGAACCATGCCTTTATATACAATAGTTCGCAGGTCAAAAGAGCAGATATATAAATCAGGAATATCTACAGATTTTTCGATTTGACGACGTACTAAATATAGTAAGCGTTCTAATTCTTTACCGCTTTGATTGTTAGAATGTAAAAAGATTTGTTCTATACGTGGTTGGTTTTGCCGTGCTTGAATACCCAGGGTTTCTGGATTGACAGGAACACAACGCCAAGCAATTATTTCTAAGGAGCGATCGAGACAAGCTTTTTCAATAGTTTCTTTAGCTAAATTATAACTAACATCTTCCTGGGGAAGAAATATCATACCTACAGCTAAAGTACTACTGTTTAAATAGGGCTGTAATTGGGGAACTTCCGCAGCGAATAATTCCCAGGGAATTTGTGTCATTATTCCCGATCCGTCTCCGGATTCTCTGTCTGCCGAGCAACCGCCACGATGTTCTAAACAGTTTAAAGCAGTTAAGGCATTACTAACTATTTGATAGGAGGCTTTGTCGTCAAGTGTGGCGATAAAGCCTACTCCACAGGCGTCTCTTTCTTCTGTTAGCCAAGGCTGAGAATGGAGGTTTTTTGATGGGGCTGTGTTTTTCATTAATTTCTCTTTATTTTCTAATCGGTTGTTGATGTAGTGGGCCTATACTCTAGGTCATGGGACAGGGAAGCAGAGTTATGGTCTGTTTAATCAGTTTGTTGCCGGAATGCTTTACCGGTAATGGAATGATCTCCTGAATATGGCTGAATTTGTTTTTTGAGATATAGGCGATCCGTTATTTTATCTTAAATTTTGCCAAAAAAATTTACTTTTTACCCAGGATATGGCCATAATGGGGAATAAATCTAAATATATGGGGAAAATACTCTTATCTCCAGGTCTTACGAAAACAGCAAATATTTGATTATTAGGGGCGAATTGATAATAATTGCCCAGAAAATCTGTCACGTTGATAGGGGCGGGTTAATTTAGAATGTAGAATTTAGAATTTAGAATGTAGAATTGGGAATAGGAATTAATTTAGAAAATATTAATAAATTTGTAGGGGCGGGTTATTCGATCAATTCTGATACTAGACAAGGATATAAATAAACCCGCCCCTGCCTTATTGATGAATGAAAAATTATAAATAAAAGTAGTTTTAATAGAAATTATATTCGGAAAGTCTAATCTAATAAAGATTATACTATTTCCAATACATTAGCGTAAAATATTACTGTAAAAAATCATGCTGAAATTTTCAAGCTATTGGTAAAATAAACGATCGCCCGGTAATGCTTGATGATACTTGTTATTTTATTCCGTGTAATTCTCCTGAACAAGCGGCTTTATTGACAAGTTTACTCAATCATTCCCTCTGTCTTAATTTTATTTATGCTCGCTTTTTTCCAGATGCTAAACGACCAATTACCAAAAAACTTTTACAATGTATAGATATTAAAAAAATATTATTTTTGGCCGATAAACAATCATTATTAGCCCAAGCTCAAATAGAATTCGATCGCCTAGTAGAAGGCAAACAAAAACCTGCATGGCCTTCATTATTAGAGCAACTTTTGATAGAATAAAAAAACAATAATTTATCAGGATATGAACAAAGAAAATAGACCGATCGCCATAGATTTATTTGCTGGGGCCGGAGGAATGACCCTTGGCTTTGAGCAGGCAGGCTTTGATGTATTAGCCTGTCTCTTATACACATCTCCGAGCCCACGAGACCTC
>CAWUOF010000241.1:0-6685 GCA_963923765.1 uncultured bacterium
TAGAGAGGTCTCGTGGGCTCGGAGATGTGTATAAGAGACAGCTACTAAGGTAATATTTATTGGTAATTCATTCTGGAGGTTGTCAGGTTCTAAAATTTGTGCTTGTGTGTTTGTTAATATTGCCTGCCAAGCTTTTCCTTTGCCATCCATAGCAATAAATTTATCACCTTCTCGCAAGCGCAATACTTTTAGTAAATAATGTTGTTGATCTGTGGTGAGATTAATTAGCTGATTGTTTATTTGTTCAGGGGCGATCGCCACTCGTTGTAGTTGAGACATATTTGAGATTAATTTAAGTAAAAAAATTTACAATTTACTGGTTTTTATACTGTTCAATATCAATTACATAAATATCATTATCATCAGAAAATGCTAGATATTTGCCATCGGGAGATAAAGCTAAATCCGTACTATAATTTACGATTTCTCCTAAATTTATTTCTCCTGATCTATTGGTATTATTTATATACAAATCTCCTCCACCACCAAATTTAGTATAAAATATGATGTTTTTCCCATCTGGCGACCATATTGCCCCGATATCTTCCCCTGGTCTATTACTCACATTTAACAAGCCAGAACCGTCATTATTAATAATATAAATATCTCCTGTATAAAGGCGATCGTAATCTTTAGTCTCAAAAGCGATTTGTTTACCATCTGGCGACCACACTGGGCGATCGGTATTCATATTTGTAGTTAATTGTTTCAGATTTGACCCGTCAGTATTCATAATATAAATATCTTTAGCAGCAAAGGCTATTTGCTTGCCATCTGGCGACCAGCGAGGAGACTGAGAAGAAAAAATTCCTATGCCTGTTTCGTGAGAAAAATCTAATTTTTCGGGATTATTAATATTAACAACGTGAATATAACCATAAAAGTCAAAAGCGATTTGTTTACTATCTGGAGACCATACCGGAGGATTACCAGGACTAAAATTAGATGAATAACCATTACCTGGTATATCATTAGTTAAATTAGTTAATTGAGAACCATCGGCATTGATAATATAAATATCTGTATTGCAACAGCCTCTATATCCGTAATTATTTATAACTCGAAAAGCTATTTTTTCCCCATTAGGAGACCAGACAGGTTTTCCTGCCCAAATTCCCGAAAAATCATTGCTAGTTTTAAAGTTAATATTTTTTAAGTTAGTAAGTTGAGTTATTTTCGATCCGTTTTTATTCATTACATAAATATTACCTCCTAAATTGAAGGCGATTTTTTCGCCATTAGGAGACCAGACAAGATTACGGCTTTTTTTATTGTTAGTTAGTTTATGTCTTAACTTGCAAAAATTATTATTAATATTGTTATTACTAAATAATGGAGAAGGTTTTACTGTTTTTGTAGTGATTTCTGGCGGAGATATTAGTAATAAAGGTAATGATAATATTAGCGATCGCATTTTAGTCTTTCCTTATTCAACCCATTTCATAAACTCAATAGCAGTAGCAATATTACTTTTACCACTAGCATTTCCACCATAAATAGCAGCACTTTTTAGCAGACTAAGTTCTTCATCAATTTTACATATATTAGAGGAAAATTTATCATTATTTTCTGGGATTTTTGCCGCTACCATACTGAAAGTTACATTATTTTTAAAGGATAGATAATTACCGACGCTGAATTCAATTAGCATAATTTTTTTGGATATAATTAAATAGAAAATATTTACTAATATTTGCTGGATATAACTATAATATCATATTTATTTATATTTGCAAATACTATAATTAATTATCTTTAATATTAAAGGGCTGTTTTTGGGTATTTACTATAAGAAAGGGTATAATAGGGAAATAAAATGCTGTTTTTCGGTTATACTAATAAAATATGGATTTAATGGAGAAAATTTACCTTGACTAATTCTAATCAATCTGATGCTATAGAGTGGACTCCAGAGGGAGAAGCTAAATTAAAGGAGATTCCTTTTTTTGTGCGCCCTGGTGCCCGAAAAAAAATCGAAAATTTTGCGCGAGAAAAGGGATATAAAACGATTACTGCGGAAGTTTACGAAGAAGCTAAAAAGGTTTTTGGTCAGAAAAAGTAAGACAATAAACCCAATATAAAATGAACCTAAATTTACCCCGGTTATTAATTAACAGGGGCTTTTCTGATGGCAAAATTAGATATTTTCTTCAGAGGTTTCTAATCTAGCTAAAATAGCTTGATATAATGTTTCGGGTTCATCGGTTCCTAAACGATATTTTTTCCCATTTTTCATTACTAATTCTACGGCTTGATTTCCAGAAACATTGTAAATCCAACCACTGGAAATAAATAGATGAATGCCATAGCCATAATACCAAGGATTTGTCACTATTTGGCAATGGGAGATTTCATCTAAACGAAAAGCGGTTTTAATTAACCCTGGTCCAAATTTTAGTTTAACTAAATTAGTATTAACTTCTATAGTTAAGGAGCTAAATAAGTATAGAGTAAATGCTAAAATTAATATGATGGGAATCATAATATTAGAACGAGGAATTACTAAAGCAAGGACGATACAAAATAAAATTGCTATGCCTAAAGAAACGGCGATCGCGTAACCAAATTGAGTATGTTTGTAGGCTTCCATAATTTTACCTATTTTACTTTTTGAGTTTACTTTTCCGCTAATCTGGTTTATTTTATTAATAATTTTTGCAGGTATTTAAACTTAATATCTCCAAAATTTCTATCTTCTAATTTAACTTAAAAAATAATTATTTGCCAAGTTAAATATCTTTTGAGTAATATTTAGAATTGTTACGCGATCGCCTCTTTTTATTTTAAAATTCTCAGATTTTGAGATTAGTTTAATTTATTGACAAAATCAGGTATTTTCGCTGTTATAATTCTTTTGCCAATCACCAAATTTTGCTTAATTTTTCCATGTTTATTTTCCGGAAAATTTATTATTTCCTAAGTATTGACATAATGGCGATTTTATGTATTTGTCCCTAGGGAGAAATAAAATGGCCATATAGCTATTTTGATGCCTGGGCAAATATACTTGCTACTATATTTAGCAAAAGAATCCATAACCCAAATAAATTGTTATAACTGAAGCACCTAGACAGAATCGATAAAATGAGATTTAATTAAAAGGGATGTTATCATCTTAAACAAATTCAGAGAATATTAAAAAAACCAGCGTTTTTTCTATAAAAACTGCCTAAAAAAATCCCTATAAACAGGGAAATAAAACCATGAAAAGTAGCAGAAAAAGAGCGTGAATTCCAATCAAAATCAAGACAAAAATCTCATTGGCCTGTTTACGGCTATTTCCATAGTAGTAGCCAATATAATCGGAACAGGCGTTTTTACAAGTTTGGGCTTCCAAGCTATAGATATCAAATCTGGTTTTGCTTTACTATTTCTGTGGATGATAGGAGGAATTATCGCCCTATGCGGTGCCCTTTCCTATGGTGAATTAGCCGCAGTGATGCCTCGATCGGGAGGGGAATATCATTATCTATCAAAACTATATCATCCAGCCGTAGGTTTTCTATCAGGATGGATTTCCGCAACAGTAGGATTTGCAGCACCGATCGCCCTATCAGCAATGGCATTAGGAAAATACTTACAAGAAGTTTTTCCATTTATTAATCAAGAAGCAGTAGCTTTAATAGTAGTGATAGTTATATCCTTAATTCACAGCCGAGATTTAAAAATCGGTAGTTATTTTCAAGATGCTTCTACCATTTTGAAAATTGTAATGATAGTAGGATTAATAATTTGTGGATTTTTACTAGGTAAACCCCAAAATATTAATTTTCTACCTAGCAGTACAGATGTGAATGTAATTTTAAGTCAACCTTTTGCGGTATCTTTAGTATTTGTCATGTATGCCTACTCTGGCTGGAATGCTTCTATTTATTTAGCTAATGAAGTAAAAGAACCGGAAAAAACTATTCCACGCTCTCTAATAGTAGGTACATTAATAGTAATGTTATTGTACATACTGACTAATTTTATTTTTCTATATACTACTCCGATCGCAGCATTAGCAGCTTCCCAAGAAAAAGTAGGTGCAGTTGCAGCTAACAATATTTTTGGAGAATTTGGCGGTAATATTATGAGTTTACTTATATCCTTTGGATTAATATCTTCTATTAGTTCAATGGTATGGGCAGGACCGAGAGTAACCCAGGTCATAGGGGAAGATATTCCATTCTTTAAAATTTTGGCAAAAACCAATGCTAAAGGTATTCCTTATTATGCTATTCTCCTACAACTAGCGATCGTCGTTGTGCTAATTATCACAGCCTCCTTTGAATCAGTTGTAACTTATTTAGGATTTACCCTTACCTTGTCCTCATTTCTCACAGTTTTAGGAGTATTTATCCACAGATTCAAATATCCAGAATTTCCCCGACCCTATAAAACCTGGGGCTACCCAATCACACCCATAATTTTCCTAAGTATCACTTTATGGATGTTGATTTTTACCATGCAAGGAAAACCAATAGAATCCATAGCAGGATTAGTAACAATTCTTATCGGTCTACCAGTCTATTTTATCGCATCGAAAAATAGCCTAATTTCTTCTTCCGATTCTTAATTTTTGAGCTAAAATTACCCTAACTTGGAAAACGCGACAGACAATCTAACATAAACCCATGAACAAAAAACTAATCCACATCTTAACTGCAACAATTCCTTTAGTATTTTTTGCCCAAGCTTGTACAACTACTCCTGAAACTCCAGCCAATTCAAATCAAACCGGAAATAACACAAAAGTTGACTCAAAAACTCCAGAGAAAACTCCTACATCTACAGATAACAAATCTACTGCTAATCCCAAATCGGAGAAAACAACTACACCCGCCGCAGTAAAAGAAAATCCAGAAAAATCTGCCAAATTAACCAATATGGCTAAATTTTTGGCTGGGATAAAAGTAGATGCTAATACACCCCTAGCTGCGGAACAAAAAACCCAAGCCTGGAAAGTATATGCAGATTATTTTGACAATTCCTGGAAAGATTTAGACAAAAAACAACTGGCCAAAATCCGCACTTGGTCAGAACAGGAATTAAAATCTATTAATGAAACTCCCCACCCGATATTTTATCCCTTTAGCGGGCCGGATTTTCTCTACGCTTATTCCTTTTTCCCTAATGGTACCAACTATATTATGGCAGGATTGGAACCAGTAGGAAGTATTCCTGAAATTGAAAAAAAATCCGACGGTGAAATAGATAGAAAATTACAGGGAATTCAAAATTCTCTTAATGCTATTCTCAACTATAGCTTTTTCCGTACTAATGACATGAAAGTAGATTTGTCGGAAAAAGGTGTTGTACCGATTTTGTTAGTATTTCTAGCCCGTACTAATAATAAAATTTTGGATTTACAATATATCCAACTTAAAAAAGATGGTACTATACAAGTCGCTGATAAGGGAAATAAAGAAAAACTGATTCCAGGGGTAAAAATTGACTTTGTACCAGCAGGAAAAACCGAACCTCGGACTATTTATTATTTCTCTGGTGATTTGTCTGATGATGGGTTGAAAAAAACTCCTGAATATATTAAATTTGTCCAGGGTTTTGATAAGCGCATAACTTACCTGAAAGCTGCATCTTATTTAATGCATAATGAGGAATTTTCCAAAATTCGGAATTTAATTACTTCGGAAAGTGCCGCTTTATTACAAGATGATTCGGGCATACCTTTAAAGTTTTTTGATGCTAAAAAGTGGAATTTGAATTTTTACGGGAATTACACTCAACCTATTGCCCTATTCTCGGCTAGATATCAACCTGATTTACGCAAGGCATATCAAGGTACCAAAGATATTAAACCGTTAAATTTTGGCATTGGATATCAATATGAAGTGAATGCCTCAAATTTAATGCTAGGAACTCATAAGTAATATAATTACAAGTAATACAATTACAAGTAATATAATAAAATCTTGTGTTGTATTAGTTTCCTAGTCATTTACATTTTGTTTTTGGTAATGGGGCTTGATATAACTCGTTGATATGTATCATATATTGTGGTTAACTTGCCCCTATAACCAGGAAAAATATCGCAACCCGGTAACAAAAACCGGGTTTTTATTATCAAAAATTAGCGATGGCGTCCGGTTAAAAGTATTGCGACAATCAAACAAGCCAGTAACCCATTACTAACACTTAGATAAAAAGCTGGTGTCATTATAAAAAATGTATCTTTATCTGGGGGCTGTTGTGCTGTTAAAACGATCGCACTAACATTACTAACTGCTAACCCTGTACCTGTTGAAACTAAGGCTGTAATTAAAGTTCGATCGCCCTTAGCTTGTTCCACTTTAATTATACTTTCGATCGTCTGATTCAAATTATGTAATAACTGTAATCCAGGATTAAAATTAGCTAAATCATTTTCCACCTTTTGCTGATATTTTTCCTGAGCAAAATTACTAAAATTACTTAAGATTTTTAAATCACTATCTGTTTCAATTTCTAGTTTTTGCAAGCGATTATTATAATTTTTAATGTTTACCTTAATGTTGCGATATTTATCTTCTAAATAATTTAAATCAATGGCATAATTAGACATCATCACTAACGAATTACTCAAAATTAATTGCAATTTCCTTAAATTAATTATTTTTTGTTGAAATTTATCTAATAATTTTTTGCCTTCATTCATCAAATTTTTAATACTATCATAACCTTGTTTTATTTCCGTTTTCTTTTG
>CAWUOF010000242.1:0-6667 GCA_963923765.1 uncultured bacterium
AACACGAGAAACTCTTTATGGTTATGAACCTGGAAGTGGTAAGTTAGGAGCAGGTTTTTGGGCTGAATCTTTTTGTCATGTTGGACAATGGGGCACCCATGTAGATCCACCCGCACATTTTGTCAAGGGTTCGCGGACTGTCGATCGCATTGATCCAAAAGAAATGATTATGCCCTTGGTAGTAATTGATGTCCATCAAAAAGTAGCTAAAAATCCAGACTATACACTATCAATGGAGGATATTCGGGCTTGGGAAAAAAAATATGGCCAGATACCAGCCCAAGCTTTTGTGGCTATGCGAACAGATTGGTCAAAACGTTGGCCAAATGCGGCGGCAATGGCTAATCAAGATGCTAAAGGAGTTTATCATTACCCTGGCTGGAGTTTGCCAGTGCTTAAATATTTATATGAAACTCGAAAAATTACAGCTTCGGGCCATGAAACTACGGATACTGACCCAGGTATAGCTACTACTAAAGATGATTATTCCCTGGAAAATTATATTCTTCAGCAAAATCATTATCAAATCGAATTATTAACTAATTTGGACAAGGTACCAGAAGCAGGGGCTTTAGCTGTGGTATCTTTTCCTAAACCTCTAAATGGATCGGGTTTTCCGGCGCGAGTGTTTGCCATTTTACCTTAAAACAGCTAATAAGTAGGAAAATATTAGGAGCGATCGATAGGGGAAATGTCAAATTTTACAAAGTATTGGATATAAAACCTGAGTCGATCGCCTATTATTGATGGTTAGTAGCTTTGCTAGTAACATAACAATTTTTTTATATTTTACCGGCTATTTTAGGTATGTGAGGACAATAATTTATGAAAAAATATTTATAATACAAAACTTTCATCTCTTTATTAGCTGTTATCGGGTACATTTCATTTTTGCCAAAAAACTCTATACTATGCAAATATCTATTATTTTGATTCATAGTCCATGAGGGGCGAAGACAGCGCAACAACGGTTATTTACAAATATGAGATACTCTCTTTTTGCTATACATAAAAATTTTCGCACCAAAATCTAATTATGATTAATATTCCTGGCTACCAAATATTAGCTTTAATTTACGAAAGTTCCAATTCGATCGTTTATCGAGGTCGTCGTGAACAAAGTAATCAACCTGTTATTTTAAAATTTTTAAAACAAGATTATCCTACTCCCGTTGCCCTGAATAGATATAAACAAGAATATGATATTACTTGTGCTTTAAAGCTTTCTGGTGTTGTCCGGGCTTATGAATTGCTACAATATCAAAATACTCTAGTTATGGTTTTAGAGGATTTTGGTGGCGAATCTTTACGAATTTTAATGACTTCCCAAAGGTTTACACTTTTTGGCTTTTTAAATATTGCAATAAAAATTGCAGAAAGTTTGGGAGAACTTCATACTGTTAATGTTATTCATAAAGATATTAACCCATCAAATATAGTTTTTAATCCGGTTACAGGGAGATTAAAACTGATTGATTTTAGTATTTCTACAGTTTTAAATCGTGAAACACCTACTTTAAAAAATCCTAATGTTTTAGAAGGGACTTTTCCCTATATGTCGCCAGAACAAACTGGTAGAATGAATCGGTTATTAGATTATCGTACCGATTTTTATTCCTTGGGAATTACTTTTTATGAGTTATTAACTCAAAAAGTGCCTTTTACTGCCACCGATGCAATGGAATTAGTACATTGCCATATTGCTAAACAACCAATTCCACCGGATGAAGTTAATGTAGAAGTTCCGAAAATAATTTCAGATATTGTAATGAAATTATTAGCTAAAAATGCCGAGGAACGTTATCAAAGTGCGTTTGGATTAAAAGCAGATTTGGAGGAATGTTTAAAACAGTTACAAACCCAGGGAAATATAGAGAATTTTCCCTTGGGAAGATTTGATATTTCTGATAAATTCCAAATACCACAAAAATTATATGGTAGAACTAAGGAAATAGAAACCTTAATGTCAGCATTCGATCGCGTGACTCAGGGATACAGCGAAATGATGTTAGTTAAGGGTTATTCTGGCATTGGTAAATCAGCTTTAGTTAAAGAAATTTATAAACCAATTACTCGCCAAAGAGGATATTTTATCGCGGGAAAATTTGACCAGTTTCAGAGATCTATTCCCTATTCGGCGGTAGTTATTGCTTTTTCAGAATTAGTCAGATTACTGTTAACAGAAAGTGAAGATAAACTTAATCAATGGCGATCGAAAATATTAGGGGCTTTCGGACCAAATGGACAAATTATTATAGATGTGATTCCCGAAGTAGAATTAATTGTTGGTCCCCAGCCCCCTGTGGAGGATTTAAAACCGGCAGAAGCTCAAAATAGATTTAATTTAGTCTTTCAAAATTTTATTAAAGTATTTTGCGATCGCCAACATCCCTTAGTGATCTTTTTAGATGATTTACAATGGGCTGACTCCGCTACTTTAAAATTAATAGATCTAATGATGGCGGACTCAGAAACTCAATATTTATTTTTTATCGGTGCCTATCGAGATAATGAAGTTAGCTCTACTCATCCTTTGATAATGATGTTAGACTCCTTACGAAAAGAAGGAGTAAAAATCCAAGAAATTAGTTTATCTCCCTTAGATATAGAAAACGTCACCCATATTATATCTGATACGTTACATACTAATGATAATAATATGGAAAAATTAGCGGAATTAGTAGTACATAAAACCGAAGGTAATCCATTTTTTGTTAATGAATTTTTAAAGACACTTTATCAAGAGCAACTACTCACATTTACACCGCCCTCAATGGAAAATAAAGGCGGCTGGCAATGGGATGTCGCCCAAATTGAAAAAATGGGTATTACTGATAATGTGGTAGAATTAATGATTAATAAATTAAGAAAATTGCCAAATTCTACCCAACAAGTTTTACGTTTAGTTGCTTGCTTAGGAAATCAGTTTGATTTAAATACCCTCTGTTTAATTTACGAAAAACAAGCATCAGAAACTTTCCATGATTTGTGGCCTGCAATTCAGGAAGGGTTAATTTTGCCAACTTCCGATCTGGAAGATATGGCAACAGATATGATAACTATGCCTTTATTAATTCTTAATTATAAATTCTTACACGATCGGGTACAACAAGCTGCATATTCTTTAATAGAAGATGATAAGAAAAAATCAGTTCATCTGAAAATAGGTAGATTATTATTAGCCAATACACCGGCGGAATATCGGGCAGATAGAATTTTTGAGCTAGTCGATCATTTAAATGTGGCTATGTCATTAATAGAAGATAAAAATGAACAATTAGAATTAGCCCAGTTAAACTTAGAAGCTGGTAAAAAAGCTAAAGATGCCACAGCTTATGGTGCCGCTAAAGAATATTTAACGGCAGGTATGGATATATTAAATGGTGATATTTGGGCAGAAAATTATGATTTAGCTTTTGCTTTGTATAAAGAAAGGGCAGAAATTGAATATTTAAACGGAAATTTTGAAAAATCAGAAGAATTTATCCAAATAACTTTAGAGAAGAGTAACTCAGTTTTAGAAAAAGCAGAAGTCTATAATTTATTAATAGTACAGTTAGTGCTGCGATCGAAATATGAAGAAGCAGTAATAGCAGGGAAAAAAGCACTAGCAATGCTGGGCTTGGAATTACCAGAAAATAATTTAGAAGCAGCAATTCAGGCAGGCTTTGCTGAAGCAACAGCAAATTTAGGCGATCGAGAAGTAGCTAGTTTAATAGATATGCCAGAAATGGCAATAACAGAAAAAAGAGTAGCCTTAGAATTATTAACTAATTTCCTTACCCCTGTTTATTTAACTAATCCTAGTTTATGGATGGTAAGTGTATTAAAAGGAGTTAATATTTCTTTGCAATATGGTGCAGCGCCAGAATCCTGTCTTTGCTATTGTAATTATGGCATATTACTAAGTGGAATGTTTGGCGAGTATCAAAAAGGTTATGAATTTGGAATACTAGCAGCAAAATTAACCGAAAGAGCTAATATATTAAGATTGCAATGTAAAGCTTATGCTTCCCTCGCTAATGTTTTAAATTATTGGTTTAAACATATAAAAGAATCCAATGTAATTAATACAGAAGGATATCAAATTGCTTTACAGTGTGGAGATTTAGAATATGCCGGTTATGCGCTACATAATAAAATAATTAATGCTTTCTTTCAAGGGAAGAATTTAGGACAAATTCGAGAAGAAGTACCGAAATATTTACAGTTTACTGAAAAAACAAAAAATCAGTTATCTAGTTATACTTTGCGAGGAATGCAACTCACCTTAGCTAATTTACAGGCATTAACAGATGACAAATTATCCTTTGATAGTAAATCCCTAAATGAAGCAGAATATTTAGAAAGTTGCCAACAAAATCAAAACTTTTACTCCTTGGGAGTTTATCAGGTGCGGAAATTACAGATATATTATATCTATGGTAATTTACCTGCGGCATTAGAAGCGGCTGCATCTGCGGAAAAACTCCTCCCTTTTATTGCGGGAATTTTATCTAGTACAGATTTTAGCTTTTATAATTCCTTGCTATTAGCAGCTATTTATAATGATGCTAGTGCAGAAGATAAAAAAGTATATTGGGAAAAATTAGAAAAATTTGCTCAACAAATGAAAATTTGGGCTGATAATTGTCCAGAAAATTTCCTGCATAAATATCTATTGGTGACAGCAGAAATGGCGCGAATTTCTGGAAAAGGAGAAGAGGCGATCGAATTGTATGATCAAGCTATAGAATCTGCTAAAAATTATGAATTTATCCAAAATGAAGCCCTAGCTAATGAAATAGCCGCCAAATTTTGGTTAGCTAAAGATAAGCCTAAATATGCAAAAATTCACCTACGGGAAGCTTACTATGGATATCAAAACTGGGGGGCAATTCGCAAAGCTACTGATTTAGCAGAAAATTATCCCCAAATACTAACCAAAAATAATGTTAATATTCCTTCCCTTAAAAAAGGATTAATTCCAGGTAGCACTTATACTTCTGAAAGTAATGGATCCGGAGAATTAGAATTAGCAGCAGTAATGAAAGCTTCTCAAGCTATATCTGGGGAAATTGTACTAGATAAATTACTGAATGCTTTAATGAAAATATTAATTGAAAATGCCGGTGCCCAAAAAGGATTTTTGATTTTACCTAGAGATGGCAAATTATTAATAGTAGCAGAAGCTTCTGTTGATGAATCTGTATCTGTATCTGTGCAACAATTTACCCCTATAGATGATTTCCAAGATTTACCAATTTCTGTAATAAAATATGTAGAAAGAACTAAAGCAGATGTGGTGCTTAGTGATGCCTTACGAGAAGGACAATTTACTAAAGATAACTACATTAGCGATCGCCAATTAAAATCGGTATTATGTACCCCTATAGTTAATCAAGGACAACTAATTGGTATTTTATATTTAGAAAATAATCTCAGTGTAGGAGTATTTACTCCCGATCGATTAGAAGTTTTACGCCTATTATCTGCCCAAGCTGCTATTTCCTTAGAAAATGCTTTGCTTTATGCTAGTTTAGAGCAAAAAGTAACAGAAAGAACCCAGGAATTAAACGAAAAAAATGGCTATTTATCCCAAACATTACAAGAATTAAGACGTACCCAAGCCCAATTAATACAAACTGAAAAAATGTCGAGTTTAGGGCAAATGGTGGCAGGTATTGCCCATGAAATTAATAATCCTGTGAGTTTTATTTATGGTAATATCTCCCCTGCTGCTGAATATGTGCAAGATTTGTTAGATTTAATAGATTTATATCAGGAAAATTACCCAGAACCCGCAGAGGAAATTCAAAATCAAATAGAAGATATTGATTTAGAATTTTTGGTGGAAGATTTACATAAACTTTTAGATTCTATGAAATCTGGGGCCGAACGTATTCGGAATATTGTCTTAAGTTTACGTAATTTCTCCCGTTTGGATGAAGCGGAAATGAAACCGGTAGATATTCACGAAGGCATAGATAGTACAGTTATGCTGTTAATGCCTCGTCTAAAAGCTAAGGGTGCGATCGCTGCTATTGAGGTAATTAAAAAATATAATCAACTCCCGAAGGTAGTTTGTTATGCTTCCCAAATGAATCAGGTATTTATGAATATTCTTAGTAATGCGATCGATGCTTTACAAGATGTCAGAAATCAAGAAGGAAAAGCTACTTTAGATAAACAACCCATAATTACTATTAGTACTATTTCTAATAGTCCAGAAGCTATAGAAATTCATATTATAGATAATGGCTGTGGTATGCCAGAAGATGTAAAAAATAAAATCTTCGATCCTTTCTTTACTACCAAGCCTGTCGGATCTGGTACTGGCTTAGGTTTATCTATTACCTATCAAATTATAGTAGATAAACATGGCGGACAACTTAACTGTATTTCCACTGCCGGTGAAGGGACAGAATTTATCATTACTATTCCCACTCGGCAGCCTGATGAAAAGTCTTAGTTAAGGCAAGGGGGCTGGGGGAATGTAGAATTTAGAATTTAGAATTTAGAATTGGGGATGGGGAATGTAGAATTTAGAATTTAGAATTTAGAATTTAGAATTGGCTATGGGGAATGTAGAATGTAGAATTTAGAATTTAGAATTGGCTATGGGGAAAGGGAGTCGGGAGTCGTTATTAGTTGATATTCCCAAAAAATAAGAAGTTAGGAGTTATTA
>CAWUOF010000243.1:0-6641 GCA_963923765.1 uncultured bacterium
AGTTAGAATTTATTTAAATTTACTATAATTAAATATATGTAAATTTGTGTGAAGATTTTAAAAAGGTTATAAATTGGTTTAATTTTTACTAAAATTACCTGTTTATTTAAAAAAAAAGAAATTTTAAGGATTTTCCGTAAAATAATTTTGGTAATTCGTACTATAATAAAGACAAAATAGAGTGGAGACCCATATATGACTATTTCTAAAGAGAAAAATAAACTATATTCTGATTGTCTGAGCAAGCCAGCAGGGGCGATCGCTAAGGAATTAAATATTTATCCTGAAGAATACAGCCTATTAACTGACTTATATCAATTAACAATGTCAGCTTGTTATACTGGAGAAGAATTAGCCGAAACACCTGCTAGTTTTGAATTATTTGTACGACGTTTACCGGCTGATTTTGGTTATTTAATCGCAATGGGGCTGGAACAAGCTTTAGAATATTTAGAAAAATTCCGTTTTAATTCTGGTCAGATAGAAGCTTTACAAGCTACTGGAATATTTGATAATGCACCGGCTAAATTTTGGCAACTTTTAGCAGAGGTACAATTTACTGGTGATGTATGGGCAGTATCAGAGGGCACCGCCGTTTTTGCTAATCAACCATTATTGAGAATAGAAGCACCTTTATGGCAAGCGCAATTAGTAGAAACCTACTTATTAAATGTCATCAACTATCAAACTTTAATTGCAACTCGATCGGCTAGAATTCGTGATATAGCTGGTTCGGAAGCCATGATATTAGAATTTGGTACGCGACGAGCATTTAGTCCCCAAGCGTCTTTATGGGCAGCTAGGGCAGCATTAGCAAGTGGTTTAAATGCTACATCTAATGTATTAGCAGCTTTAAAATTAAATCAAAAACCTGCGGGAACAATGGCTCATGCTTTAGTAATGGCTTTAGGAGCAATGGCAGGTAGTGAAGCTAAAGCATTTACGGCATTTCATAAATATTTTCCTGGTGCGCCACTTTTAATAGATACTTATGATACTATAGCGGCAGCCGAAATGTTGGCAGAAAAAGTACGTAAAGAGGAAATAGAATTAACTGGAGTGCGTTTAGATTCAGGGGATTTAGTCATGTTATCTCAAAAAGTTCGATCGCTTCTGCCTGGAGTTCCTATTTTTGCTAGTGGTGATTTAGACGAATGGGAAATAGCTAAACTCAAAAATGCCGGTGCTTGTATTGATGGTTACGGTTTAGGTACTCGTCTTGTGAGCGGTTCTCCTGTTAATGGCGTTTACAAATTAGTAGAAATTAATAGTATTCCTGTGATGAAACAAGCTACAGATAAAATAACTTATCCCGGTCGCAAGCAAATATTTCGCCATCTGCAACAAGGACAAATTCAGAAAGATATTTTAGGTTTAGCAACAGAAAAACATCCTATATCTGATGATATAATACCTTTAATGCAATTAGTATTTCACAATGGCAAAAGGTTACATTCACCGGAAAAATTACCAACAATTACACAACGCACTACCGCCTCGGTTGCTAGTCTTCCCCCAGAGACTAAACGCCTAGATAACCCAATTTCTCCTATAGTGGAAATTTCTCCAGCCCTAATAGAATTAACCAACAAAACCCGAAGAAAATAATATGTCCTAGATTTTGGATGCAAGTATTTTAAGTATTTGAGTTAAAATACCAGCAAATTATTGTTACTAACCATTCTGCCCAATTCCTAATTCCTAATTTCCCATTATTACCATAATGACTAAAATAGCTTTATTTGGTACCAGTGCAGACCCCCCGACTTCCGGACATCAAACTATTCTAAAATGGTTATCACAACATTTTGACTGGGTAGTTGTTTGGGCGGCAGATAATCCTTTAAAAATGCACCAAACACCTTTAGAACATCGATCGACTATGTTGAGATTATTAATATCAGATATTGAGCCTAGCGCCCATAATATCGGTCTTTATCCTGACCTTAGTCGATCGAAAACCTTAGAAACAGTAGAATTAGCTCGTACTAGGTGGCCAGACGAAGTATTTACATTAGTAATTGGTGCTGATTTAATTACACAAATAACTCGCTGGTATCGGGTAACAGAATTATTGCAACAAGTGGAAATTCTAGTAATTCCTAGACCTGGTTATGAAATAAATATAGCAGGTTTAGAAAAAATAAAAATGATGGGGGCAAAAATAGCGATCTCTAACTTTAACCCTCCAAATATTTCCTCTACAGCTTATCGTCAAGATAAAAATACCAGCGCATTAACTCCCCAAGTAGAAGCCTATATCCATAGCCAAAAATTATACAAATGTCAGGAAACGAAACCAAGATAAAAAAAACAATAGTTACCGAGAAAAAAAACGTATTAGCCGATTTTAAAGTAGGAGTTGATAACGTTATTTTTTCCGTTGACATGGCACTAAATCGCCTGTTAGTGCTATTAGTAATGCGACAAGAAGAACCATTTTTAGGTGCATGGAGTTTACCAGGAACTCTGGTGCGACAAGGGGAATCATTAGAAGATGCAGCCTATCGAACTTTAGCGGAAAAAATTCATGGACAAAACCTCTATTTAGAGCAATTATATAGCTTCGGCGGCCCAGGTAGAGATCCTAGAGAAGCTGCGGATAGTTTTGGCGATCGCTACCTATCAGTAAGTTATTTTGCCCTAGTTAGATTTGATGAAGCAGAATTAATTACTACGGGCGTGCATGGTATCGCCTGGTATCCCCTGGAAAAAGTACCACAATTAGCCTTTGATCATAATCAAATCTTAGAATATGGACACCTCCGCCTACGCAACAAATTAGAATATAGTCCTATTGCCTTTGAAGTCTTACCAGAACTATTTACCCTCAGCGAATTATATCAACTATATACTACAGTTTTAGGAGAAAATTTTTCCGATTATTCTAACTTTCGTTCTCGCCTGTTAAAGTTAGGCTTTTTATCAGATACAGGGGTTAAAGTTACTAGAGGCGCAGGAAGACCAGCTAGTTTATATAAATTTGATGCCCTAGCATTTGCACCACTAAAAAATAAGCCTTTAGTCTTCATTTAATAATTAGTATTTATGAAAAATACCTACTAATTTAGTTAGTAATTTTAATTTACTCACTTAGGCTAAATTTTCGGTTTTTGCCGAAAAATACTAGAGAAAAATTTTATTAAAAAATCATCGGAGTAAGCAAATGAAAATAGCGATCGCCCAACTAAACCCAACTATATGCGACCTTAACGGCAACGCCAAATTAATCCTAGAAGCCGCTAAAAAAGCATCAGCAGAAAACGCTAGATTATTATTAACACCTGAACTATCTTTATGTGGATATCCACCACGAGATATTCTATTACAACCTAGTTTTATTGATGCTATAGCTACTGTACTGCAACAATTAGCAAAAGATATTCCTAATAACCTCGCAGTTTTAGTGGGAACAGTCCAAGCAAATCCTAATGCTGGGAAAGAAGGCGGTAAACCTTTATTTAATAGTGCTGCCTTATTAGAAAATGGTGAAATTAAGCAAGTTTTTCACAAACGCCTATTACCTACCTATGATGTATTTGATGAATATAGGTATTTTGAACCAGGGCGAGAAAGTGAATATTTTACTATAAATCCAACTGATAGTAAATATACTGAAAAAATCCGAGTTGGTGTGACTATTTGTGAGGATATCTGGAATAATGAAAAATTCTGGGGTAAGCGCAGTTATGCTTCGGATCCTTTGGCAGATTTAGCCCAGCAGGAAGTAGATTTAATTGTTAATATTTCGGCTTCTCCCTATACTTTAGGTAAACAAAAAGTACGGGAAGCGATGTTAAATCACAATACTCGCCATGATATACCACCAATTATTTATGTCAATCAAGTAGGAGGAAATGACGATTTAGTTTTTGATGGCAGTAGTTTTGCTTTAGATAAAAATGGTAATATCGTTTTGCGTGCTGCTGCTTGTGGAATAGATTTTGTTACAGTAGAATATGATGAAAATAAACAAGATTTATTGCCAAGTGTTATTCAGCCGATCGCCGAATCTTTAGATGCAGAAATCTGGGCAGCATTAGTTTTAGGCGTGGGAGATTATGTGCGTAAATGTGGTTTTTCGCAAGTCGTAATTGGTCTTAGTGGTGGTATAGATTCTTGTTTGGTAGCAGCGATCGCTACTGCTGCTATAGGTTCAGAAAATGTTCTCGGTGTATTAATGCCTTCTCCCTATAGTTCCGAACATTCCATTAGTGATGCTTTAGAATTAGCCGCCAATTTGGGAATTAAAACCCATACTTTACCGATCGGTAATTTAATGCAAGAGTACGATCGCACCTTTAGTGATTTGTTTGCTGATACTCCTTTCGGTTTAACTGAAGAAAACCTCCAATCACGAATTCGCGGTAATTTACTCATGGCAATTTCTAATAAATTCGGCCATTTGCTAATTTCTACTGGCAATAAATCAGAAATGGCAGTAGGTTACTGCACTTTATATGGTGATATGAATGGCGGTTTAGCTGCTATTGCTGATGTACCAAAAACTCGTGTTTATTCTATCTGTAATTGGTTAAATTCAAGTCAGGCAAATCAAGTTAATCATTTTCCTTTTCCTATTCCTAATCCTCATTATCCTATCCCTAATAATGTGCTAACTAAAGCCCCTAGTGCCGAACTTAAACCCGGTCAAGTTGACCAAGATTCTCTGCCACCTTATGAAGTTTTAGATGATATTTTGCATCGCTTAATTCACGAACATCAATCTCCTGGGGAGATAATAACTGCCGGTCACGACAAAATAGTAGTAGAAAAAGTAGTACGATTAGTAAATCGCGCAGAATTTAAACGCCGTCAAGCACCACCTGGTTTAAAAGTTACCGATCGCGCCTTTGGTACCGGCTGGCGAATGCCGATCGCTAGTAAATCTTTCCATTAAGTATAATTGGGCATGGGGCATGGAGCTAAATAATTAGACCTCTTGCGAAAGTAGGTGGATGCATGAATACACCTACGAATTAATAGAATTTTCAAGGATTTTCAAAGATTTTCGCAAGAGGTCTATAGTTTGTAGGGTGCGTCAGATTGTTAAGTTAATTCGCTACTCAAGCAGCTTTATGCTATAATTGCGTTATCGTATAGACTAAAGTAAAGTAGAAAAAATTTAAATAATTTTGAGGGGTAACAATGCTTACAAAAAAGCTTGATATTCAAAAAAACTCAATCAGCATAATAGATTTACTAACCTTAATGCAAGAGCATACAGAAATCGTTTTAACTGATGGTGATATGCCTTTAGCGAAAGTGATTCCTATAGAGCGTACTGAGGAAAAGGTTGTGCCTAAAGCTGGATTAAATTTAGGCGCAATGGTGATGGGTGATGATTTTGATGAACCTTTACCCGATGAATTTTGGTTGCAATGAAGTTACTGCTAGATACTCATACTTTTATTTGGTGGGATAGCGATCCATCCAAGCTTTCAAAAAAAGCGCTGGATTTATTGTTAAATCAACAAAATACTCGTTTGGTAAGTGTGGTTACTCTCTGGGAAATACAAATTAAAACCCAATTGGGAAAACTAACCTTAAATCAGCCTTTAGCAAATATTATTAACAATCAGCAAAAAAATGGGATAGAATTTATCAAGGTTGAAGTTAATCATATTCTCGAATTGGAGCAATTACCCTTATATCATAAAGATCCTTTTGATCGGTTATTAATTTCCCAAGCCAAGGCTGAAAATGCTATTTTAGTTAGTCGAGATCCAGTGTTTTCTAATTACAGAATACATATTGAATGGTAGGTGTGTTCTGCTGTTAGGAATGCACTCTCCTAAAGCAAAGCATCGGCCCGATCGCACTATCTAACCTTTACCAAAAACTTCGTAGGGTGCGTTAGATAGTTAAGTTAATTGTCTTATCGATAACTTGTTGGGTTTGATGGAAACGATGAGATAGGCGATCGCGGGGGAAAAGAAGCGAAAACGAAAAACTCTACTTTATTTAATATCTAATAAAAACTTTGTAGGGTGCGTCAGATATTTAAGTTAATTATCTCATTAATAATTTTTGGTATGAAGCACCCTACCAGATAGGCGATCGCGGGGGAAAAGAAGCGAAAACGAAAAAATCCACTTTATTTAATATCTAATAAAAACTTTGTCGAGTGCGTCAGATATTTAAGTTAATTATCTCATCAATAAACTTTGGTCTGACGCACCCTACGAAAGAGCGATCGCACTTTAAAGTCAGCGATCGCACATCTTGACCTCTCCCCCAACCCCACATAGTCTAAAAAATGCTACAATGTACTAATGAGTAAACTAAAGAAATTAATTGAATACCTTCTTTCCCGTCCTCCTGAAGCGAGATTTGAAGATATTAGTTATGTCTTGGAAGCATTCGGTTATCAGGAAGTTAGATCGCGAGGAAGTCATCACGATGAGAGAAAATGAACAAGGAGAAGTCATTATTATCCCTAAGAAAGGCGGTAAAAAAGTAAAAAGAACTTATATTGAAGAAACCATTAGATTACTAGATTTAGAAAACTGGAAAGATGAAAACTAATTCTCAGCTAGAGCATCAATCTTTAGAATATTATCTCTCTTTAAAATATCCGATGTCTATTTACCCAGAAGACGATGGTGGATATACAGTAATTATTCCCGATCTACCAGGTT
>CAWUOF010000244.1:0-6632 GCA_963923765.1 uncultured bacterium
TAACTAATTTCCAAGACAATTTTACCAGTTATTGAGCCTGTTTCTAATAACTTATGGGCGGCAACTGCTTCTTGTAGCGGGAAAGTTTTACCAACATGAACTTTTAATTTTCCCTCTGCCATTAAACGGGCGCATTGTTGTAAAATTTGGGCTTGGGCTTTTAAATCTGCTTCTGAATTTTTTAACATCGGTGTTAACATTAATTCTAAGCTAATTCGCAGGTTGCGATCGCGGGCAACTTTCCATTTAGTAGCTGCATCCGGTTCTAAAATTGTCACGATATCGCCATAAATTTTAATAGCGGGAAAAGTATCAGCAAATAAAGCCCCGCCAATAGTATCAAAAGCTACATCTACTCCTTCACCATCACTCCATTGTAGAGTTGATTGTACAAAATCATCTTGTTTGTAAAAAATAGCTAAATCTGCACCTAAATTACGCACAAAATCAGCTTTTTCGGGAGTGCTAATAGTGGTAGCAACTTCTGCACCTTGGAGTTTTGCTAATTGAATAGCAATATGTCCGACACCACCTGCGCCGGCATGAATTAAAGCTTTTTGCCCTGCTTGTAAACGGGCTCGATCGTACAAAGATTCCCAGGCAGTAATTAAAACTAGGGGTGCGGCGGCGGCTTCTGTAAAGCTAATAGATGGGGGTTTTTTGGCAACAAATCTAGCATCTACTACGGCATATTCGGCATAATTTCCACTAGGGCCACCTAATCCACCGAGACAATAATAAACTTCATCTCCTACTTTAAAATTTTCAACTTTACTGCCTATTTCTGCAACTATTCCGGCACCATCGCAGCCTAAAATAGTTGGTGTTTTATCTGGGTAAAAAGTACCTCGTTTACGAAGTTTTGTATCAATAGGATTAACTCCAGCAGCTTTTAGTTTAACGAGTATTTCGGTATCTTTTGTAATGATAGGTTTAGCAACTTCTTGTAGTTGTAAAACTTCTGGGTTGCCCGGTGCGCTCATTACTACTGCTTTCATATTTTTTGCCTATTTTTGATGTTTTTTATGATTATACCAGGAAAAAGTTTTTAAAGTTTTTCCAAAAAAGATAAATTTAGCTATTTTTTAGTTATTTAATTAATTAACTTTCTCCTAAATAAGCTTCGCGAACAGTTTCATTAGATTCTAATTCAGTAGCAGAACCTTCTACTACTATTTGACCTGTTTGTAAAACATAACCGCGATCGGCTACTTTTAAAGCCATTCTAGCATTTTGTTCTACCAATAAAATAGTAGTTCCCTGGGAATTAATATCACGAATAATAGTAAATATTTGTGCTACCAACATGGGCGCTAAACCCATACTAGGTTCATCTAATAATAACAAACGCGGACGTGCCATTAAAGCCCTAGCAATTGCTAACATTTGCTGTTCCCCACCGCTAAGGGTTCCCCCTTTTTGACTAATTCTTTCTCGTAAACGGGGAAACAAATGTAAAGCCTTTTCCATATCTGATTTAATACCAAGAGTATCTCGTCGAGAAAAAGCCCCCATTTCCAGGTTTTCTTTTACCGTCATTCGGGGGAAAATTAAACGCCCTTCTGGACTTTGGGAAATGCCTAATTTCACAATATCCTGTGCTGATATTTCATCCAGAAATTTCCCCTCAAATATAATTTTTCCTTGGCGGGGTCGTAAAAGTCCTTGAATAGTGCGAAGAGTGGTAGTTTTTCCGGCTCCATTACTACCAATTAAAGTCACTACTTCGCCTTCATTAACTTGTAAAGAAATACCTTTGAGAGCGTGTATATTTCCATAATAGGTGTGAATTTCGTTAAGTTGCAACATTGCTTTATTCTTCTTCCTCTTTTCCTAAATAAGCTTCTATCACTCTTGGATCTGCACGCACTTCGGCGGGGCTACCTTCAGCAATTTTAGAGCCATATTCCATGACACTTACTCTATCAGAAATTCCCATTACTACTTTCATATCATGTTCAATTAATAAAATAGTTAGTTTTAATTCATCTCTGATTTTATAAATAAAACGAGTTAAATCTGCTGTTTCGTTGGGGTTCATGCCGGCGGTAGGTTCATCTAAAAGTAATATTATCGGGTTACTGGCTAACGCCCTGGCAATTTCTAAACGTCTTTGATCGCCATAGGAAAGATTTTTGGCTAATTCTTGAGATTTAGAGGAACCTAAACCAACATAATCTAATAATTCTAAGGCTTTTTCCCTGGCTTGACGTTCTTCATTTATTACTTTGGGTGGACGTAATAAAGCGCCTACTAATCCTGTTTTTAAGCGGCTATGTTGACCTACTAAGACATTTTCTAGTACCGTCATGTTATTAAATAAACGAATATTTTGGAAGGTTCTGGCTATGCCTAAACTTGTGAGTTTGTCGGGGGGAGAACCGGTGATATTTCTACCTTGTAATAGTAAATTACCATTGGTGGGAATATAAATACCGGTGAGCATATTAAAAAATGTGGTTTTTCCGGCACCGTTGGGACCAATTAAACTGGCGATCGTCCCTTGTTCTAAAATAAAATCTACTTGTTTTACTGCTGTTAAGCCACCAAAACGCATGGTAAGTTGTTGTGCTTCTAATAGTGGCATTTTTGCCTCCTTATGAGGGTTGTTTGTTGGGGGAATTATATGGTTTTTTTAACGCAAAGGAACGCTAAGGTTAACGCTAAGGTTCGCAAAGGATAGGATAATAGTTATTGGTTAGGTGTTTCATCTTTTGTATGCATTTCTGCTTTATGTATGGCATCGGGTACTAATCCTTCTGGGCGAACTATCATCATAATTACTAATGTTAATCCAAATAAAAATAATCTCATTTGGATGGGGTCGAGACTGGTGCTGATAAAGTCTTTTAAGCCAGGGTTGGTAATGTTTGGTAGGATGGAGGTATTCAGGAAGCTTTTTAGTACAAATGCTAATTTGGGTAAATATAATAAGTCGGCTGACATGATGATAATGCCGCCTAGTATTACTCCTGTCATGTTTCCTAAGCCGCCTAGTATTACCATGCAGAGGATAATAACGGATAGGGAGAAGTCAAATTTTGTGGGTTCGATCGCGCTAAGATAAGCGGCATAAAAAGCACCTGCAAAGCCGGAAAAAGTAGCCCCCATTGCAAAGGCTAATAGTTTAGTTTTAACTAGGTTAATTCCCATTGCACTAGCGGCTAGTTGATCTTCGCGAATAGCTTCCCACGATCGCCCTAAACGGGAATTACGTAAACGTCCGATCGCCAAATATGTTAATACACATAAAGCTAATATTAAATAATACCAAGGAAAGTAGTTAGCTGAGGTAAAATTACCAATAATAGGTAATACTGGGGGAGAAATTGGGTTAAGTCCTCTGGAACCATTGGTAAAGTTAAATTTTTCTTGGCAGCCTACTAAACAAATTGCTATTTCTGGTCGTTGTAATAAATAGGCAAATATTTTAGAAATCGGCTCTTCTATTTTTACTTCTGTTAAATTGAGAAATATAATAGGTACTATTTGCCCAAAACCCAGGGTAACTATGGCTAAATAGTCTCCTCGTAAACGTAAAGTTGGCAGTCCTAAAATTAATCCAGCTATGGCTGCTACAAAGGCAGCGATCGGTAATACTATCCAGAAATTCCATTGTAAATTTAAATGGGGAGAAGATAATAACGCACTGGTATAAGCACCAATACCAAAAAAGGCTGAATAACCTAAATCTAACAAGCCGGCAAAGCCAACTGTAATATTTAATCCCAGGGCTAACATTACAAATATTCCTATTTGAATGCTGGTAGATATCCATTGCGTTGCTGCTTGATTATCTACTAAGGGAAAAATAATTAATACAAAAACTAAGGTAATTAAATTTGCTTGTTGTTTTTGGGTTTTTGATAAACCTTGTAATGCTGCCATTAATGCTGAAGAAAGAGTAGTTATTATTAAGGCAACAATACCGGAAATTATCCCATCGAAAAATCCTACTTGTGCTTGTCCTAAAACTGGTGCTAGTAATGCTTGTAATAAGCTGGCAACTAATAGCCAAATTCCTAAAGCTACTCCAGCGATCGCGCCTATTTTAGCGCCTTCTTTTGGCGTAAAAATATTTTTTCCTAGAGTTGTTTTCCAACCTGTTACTGTACCTAATAACCAGCCAAATACCGCACCACTCCAGCCACCAAATAGAATTACCGTTAAAGCTGAAATTGTGCCAAAAACAACTTGGGATTTAATCTCGTTAATTATTTTATTTACCATATTATTATTGGTGATTTTTACTGCATAGCTAATATTTATTTAATATTTATCTAATATTTACTAAATTTTTATTAGCTATTATTTTCTAACCAAATATTACACCTTTTCCTGTACATTTTCTCCCAACAAACCACCAGGACGAAAAGCCAAAATTACTACTAAAATTGCAAATACCCAAGCATTAGTCCAGGTACTAGATAAATATTGATCACTTAAAGCCGATAGTAAACCGATTAAAATTCCTCCCAACATAGCACCAAAAATATTACCAATTCCCCCTAAAACTGCGGCAGTAAAAGCTTGTAAACCTGCGGTAAAACCCATTGTAAATACAATGTTATTGTTATACAATCCTACTAACAGTCCAGCCGCCCCCGCTAAAGCACCACCAATGCAAAAAGTTAGGGCAATAATACTATTTACATCAATACCCATAATTAGGGCAGCATCACGATTTTGGGCTGTGGCACGCATAGCTTTACCCCAGCGAGTATTCTGGACAAAAAGATGTAAACTAATCATTAAGGTAAGTGCTATAACTAATACAATCAAATCTTTAGTAGTAAAAGCTATATTGCTTTCAATACCGATAAATTTGAGAATATTAATACGCGGTAATAAATCTGGAAAGCTTTTTGGTGCAGCAGCATTTACTCCCATAACGGGGAAAAAAGCTTTTAGTCCTCCCCAAAATAAGCCTAAATTTTGGAAAATAAAAGAAACACCAATAGCTGAAATTAAAGCCGCTAGTCGAGGAGCATTTCGCAACGGTCTATAGGCGTATCTTTCAGTAAAAATATTTAATGCAGCACAGAGTAAAGCTGATATAATTAAAGCTAATACCATAACTGGAATAGCAACGCTTAAAGCTGCACCATCTTCTACACCAAAAGCACCGATAACTGTTAGGGAAGCAAATGCTCCTAACATAAATAAATCACCATGAGCAAAGTTAATTAACTCAATAATACCGTAAACTAGGGTGTAACCTAGAGCGATAATGGCGATAATTGCCCCGTTAACTAAACCGACTAATATTTGTTGAATTAAGATTTCCGGTTTAGCTATAATATCTGTTAAAATGCGAGGTACATCTAAGCCGGCAACTGGCCCTAATAACAGAACTAGGTAGACGATCGCAATATAGAGAAAAATCTTTTGCCATTGTTTCATATTTTTTCAGGAAATGGGGCAGTAAAAAACCCGGAATTATAGTATAGAAAAAATACCATAATTCCCGCCAAAATTAATCAGCTTTGAGAACAGTTAAAAACTCATATTTACCACCCTTGACGACATTACCCGACATGGTGGTAATACTGGTATCTCCATTAGAGTCAAAACTCCAATTTCCCAGTACTCCTTGAAAATCTTTTGTTGCCATCACAGCATCACGAATAGCAGCCCGATCGTTCTTACAAACTTTACCAATAGCATTAACTACTACTTTGCCTGCTTCATAGCCATAAGCAGCATAAGCTTCTGGTTCAGTTTTAAATTTAGCCTTATAATTTTCATACCAAGTTTTACCCGCGCCGGTTAATTCTTTTCCTGGTACTCCCCCAAAGGTAGCATATACTCCTTCTGCGTCTTTACCGGCAGCATCAATTAAAGCCTGCTCGAAAATACCATCAGGCCCCATAAATTTAACTTTATCAGCAGCCATGCCAACATTTCGCATATCTTTAATTAATTGTCCAGCATTAGTTTGAGTAGTACCACCAAAGTAAATTAAATCTGGTTCTAATGCTTTAATTTTAGTCATTAAAGCTTTATAGTTACTCGCTTTGGGATCTATGCCTTCGTGACCTAATATTTCTAAACCTATCTTTTTACCAGTTGTCTCAAAAATATCAGCTATTCCTTTGCCATAAAGTTCGCGATCGTCTAGGATATAAACCTTTTTTATTCCTAATTCTTTCGCCCATTTGGCGGCTGCACTACCTTGGAGATCGTCGGTAGGAACTACACGGGCATAATTACGTTTACCATTAGGATAATAAATATCTGGTTCTTTTCCTTCTCCCTTGCCGGGTTTTGTTAAACCTGGGTAGGTATTAGCAGGGCTAACCATAACTATATCTGCTTGGTTAAACATGGGAATAGATAATTTAGCTGCACCGGAGTTAAAATGACCTATGACGGCAACTATTGAGCGATCGTTTATGGCTTTGTTAGCGTTAGCAGTTACCTGGGCTGGGTCCCATTTCCCAGCCGCCGCCGTAGCATCATCATAACTTTCATATTCAATGTTTAATTTGCCATCACAAATAGTAGTTTTTGATTCATCAAGAACTTGTTTAATACCATTGACGATCGACTGACTTTGACCTAAAGCACTACCTGTCATGGGTAAACTAGAAATAATTTTAATTGTATTACCACTAGAAGCTGATTTATTT
>CAWUOF010000245.1:0-6628 GCA_963923765.1 uncultured bacterium
ATTCTAATCCAGAGGTTTTATCCTCTAAATTATTCGATGATTCAGAACTAGAAAAATTAGGAATTAAATTGGCTTCATAATTAGCTGCATAATTAGCTTCACAATTGGCTTTACAATTGGCTGCATAATTTGATGAATTTGATGCATAATTTGATGCACAAGGAGAAATTTCCTTAACAATAACTGATATATTTATTTCTCCCTGATGGGTAAATTTAATCGCATTACTGACTAAATTTACTAGAATTTGGCGCAAGCGGATAACATCTCCGATTATGATGGGCAAATTAGGAGGATTAATATAAGAGTTTAATTTTAAGCCTTTTTCTGATGCTTTAGGTGCAAATAAAGTAATTACAGTTTCCAGACATTTTTGCAATTCCACAGGTTTTTGTTCTAAATCCAATTTACCATATTCAATTTTAGAAAAATCTAAAATATCATTAATAATAGTCAATAAAGTATCGGTGCTAGTGCGGATATTTTCAGCAAATTCTCGCTGTTTTTGACTTAAAGGAGTATTAAAGAGCAAATTAATCATACCAATAACTCCATTCATGGGAGTGCGTATTTCATGGCTCATCATTGCTAAAAAATAACTCTTAGCCTGATTTGCTACTTCGGCGGATTGTTTTGCCTGTGCTAAAGCTAGGTTTTGTTCAGCTAATAGTTGATGTTGTTGTTTTTCTTGTTCTAACAGTTTGGCTTGGGCTAAGGCAATTCCTACTTGATCAGCAATGGCTTCTAATAGATCAATTTCCTCAAAACTCCAATTACGGATATTATCACATTGGTGTAAAGTAATTACTCCGTTAACTTTTCCTTGATCAGAAGTGCGAATCGCCATTAAAGATTTTATTTCTAGTTTTTCGCATATAAAAATAATTTGTTTACTGAGAAAATGATTATAAATATTGCTAATAGGTAATGCTTTCTCTGTAAAGATTAAAAATTCAGAATAAAGATTGCCGATCGCAGTAATTTCTAAATTCAATGCTGATGTATATTCCGCATCTAAATACTCAGCAACGCAAGAAAAACGGTGGGTAGGTTCATAAATATATAGTAAACAACGATTAACTGCAAATGCCAATCCTAATTGAGTCGCAGTAGTTTGTAAAATTTGTTGAGTATCTAAACTTTTACGAATTTCTTGGGTAATTTGTTTAAGCAGCAAAGTTTGGTGAAATTGTTGTTCTAAAATATTGGCAGATACTTGCTTGTCAATTTCTCCCCCAATCCACTGAGATATGAGTTTTACTATTTCTGTGACAAGGGGTTTGCCAGAATACTGATAAAGATTTAAATTTGTAAAACAAAGAAGGCCATAAAATTTACTATTCACAATCACTGGTGCATCTATAGCTACTTCTATAGTATAATTTTTAAAATTTTGTTCTTCCCAGTCTTTTATAATTAAAATATCTCGATTTTCCTGGGAATTTAGATAAAATCTACTGCCTATTTTAATATCTTTATTATTTGAATTTACGGCTATTATTTCTAAGAAATCATCTATTTTTTTTGCGAAAAATCCTGCTTCTAAATGAAACCAGTTACAACCAAGATCTAATAGTTCTTGAATCTGGTTTTTAAAAGTCAGTTTTCGTGAGGCAGTTATCTGATATAAAGCCCGTAAATTCAGGGCATTTTGCCGCAGTTCTTTTTCCATTTGTTGGCGGGAAAAAATATCTATTCCAACTACTACAGCAGCTTTCCCTTCTAAGTATTTGGCAGCCACAAAAAGATAATTGAAAATAATGCCATCTACTTGCCATTGTAGTTCTCCAGAAGATGTTGATTTCTGGCTGGCAAAAAATTTTTTTACCCAGTCAGTCACAGGGGATTTGGACTGAAGAAAGCCAATATTTTGACCAACAAATGCTTCTAAGGGTAATTTAAATTTTTCGGCTAAATATTTATTAACACCAATATATGTTAAATCTTCGGAAATCCAACTAATACTAGCTGGAACAGCATCTAAGACTGCTCGCAGTTGATCTTTAGTTTTTTCCAGTTCTTCTTCGGCTCTTTTGCGTTCAGTAATATCAATAATAAAGCCTTCAATTACTGCTATTTTTCCGGGAACAAATACGCCTTTTTCCCAAACCCATTTTTCTTCTGATTGGGCGGTAATAATGCGGTAGGTAATTTGAAAAGATTGCTGATTTTTATGGGCTGTTTGTATTTCATGCCAAACTCGATCGCGATCGCTTGGATGAATTAATTCCCTATAGGAAATTTTTGAGTTATTAATTAAATCTGCTGGTAAATAGCCGGTGAGAAGAAAAACTCCTTCACTCACAAATTCCATTGTCCAATTATTGTCATTATGGCAACGGTAAGCCATTCCTGGTAAGTTGCCCATCAAGGTAGTTAGGATGCGTTGATTTTCTTGTAAAGCAGCCTCAGCTTTTCTGCGATCGGTAATATCGTGAATAATGGAATAAATTAATTTTCTACCTTGAATTTCTACTGGCCCAGAATGTACTTCTACATCACGAATTTCTCCTCCTGAGAGTCGGTGACGAAATTGAAAATAGTAATTTTGTTCGGAAACTGCTTTTACCATTTCCTGGGCTATTTCTGTGTTTGGGATTATATTTAGGTTAGTAATTTTTAATTTTTTTAATTGTTCCAGACTGTAGCCATAAAATTTCGCAGCAGCAGGATTAGCATCTACAATATTCCCTGTGTGAGGCTCTATAATTAATTTAACTGCATGGTTTTTTTCAAACATTTGCCGATAGAGATCCGTACTGTTTTGTACAAGTACCTCTAATTGTTGCAATTCGGTAATATTTCGGAAACTCCAAGCTCTTCCAATGATGCGATCGCCAACTTGTTTGGGTTGACTATAACACTCGAAATATCGACCATCTTTAAGCTCTAATATATCATAACTATTTTCCTTTACTTGTTGAGAAAGTGTGATAATTTTTTCTAAAAAAACATCAGGATTTTTTAATTGCTCAACTATAAATTTTTGCATTTCCCGAAAATCACAACAGCCTAAAAATACTTCTGACATTCCCCACATCTGGAGATATTTTTGATTACAGCAAGCTAAATTTAAGTTGCGATCTATAACTATTATTCCTTCATCTGTGGATTCTAAAACTGCTCGTAATAAAAATAGGGAATGTTCTAAAGCCCCTAAAGCTCGTTGGTATTTAGTCACATTTTGTACTGTACCCCATATTGATAATACTTTATAGTCAGACTGAGAATTGTCACTATTTAAATTCGGCTGGGCGTAGTCTCTTAGCCAACGAATATCGCCTTGTTTAGTAACAATTCGGTATTCGCCAACACTAGCTTGTAATGCCAATATTTGCTCAGTAAATTTATTCATCACATATATATCTTCGGGATGAATTATAGTCATCCAGCCGCCTTGACTATTAATTTCATCAAGGCTGTAGCCAGTAATATTGGTAAATGCCTCTGTTGTTGATTGCAGTAATATTTGCCCATTTGTGTCTATCTTGGCTGCATATATATACTCACAGCTAAGTTGGCACAGGGTATCGTAACGCGCCTCGAATTGTTGATATAAGTTAGTGTGTGGTGATTCTCCCTGATTGCTCCTCTTATGACCCTTGGTTCTCTGGCCGCTTCCCCAAGTATAACCCAAGGTAAAACTGACGATCGCCACACCCATACCGACAAAAATCATTGTCCACATATATTGATGTACCTTGACTGATGACCATTGTATTTATTGTGATTTTCGTCACATAAGTATATTTGCTTGTATCACCTTTATTATAATAAACTATCACTAATTTATAGTTATTAAAATCAATCAAATCCCGGAAAATAATCACTAATTATCTGGTTTTATATCACATACAAATTGCCTAATAATATAAGAGTATTGTCTTATCCAACAATTCAACTAAAGCACCCGCTTAGATTTATTTATAACCCATAATTAGGGCGAATGCAACTAAATATATTTTATTGCTCAAAAATAGTCATGTCAATAGACAATTATGAGGTCAAATTGATATTTTTTTTCCTAGCGTCCTAATTTGATGCCGATTGAGTAATTTTATCTAATATAATTTAATGTAGCAAAGACTACTAAAATTTTGCCATCGGTAGCATGATAGGAATTTACGCAGTTAATTATCATAACTATTTTAACTAGCGTAATCCTTAAAATAATCCTGAAGAACGTCTATCATTTTGGGTGCGGTTGTTGATTTATTAGCCATGATGATAGGATAAAACTATGGTTAAGCGATCGCTAAAAGCCTCCGCCGCAGGTATTGAACAAGCCAAACAAGCTTTTCAACGCACAGGATGGACTCAAGAGGATTTAGCTACGAAGATTGGATTAGGCAGCCGCCAATCAATTTGGAAGTTTTTTACCGGAAAACCCGTTGAACGTAGTATTTTTTTGGAAATTTGTATTTGCCTAAATTTAGATTGGCAAGAAATTGTCGATTTAGATGCAAAACCCAATCCCCCCAAATCCACTGAGGTTACAGATATCGCAGAAACCCCTACCAGTGATGATTCTAGGGTAAATAATTCTACAGCAACGGTGGCTTTAGTAGAAAATACCCGCAATTTATTACGGAATTATGTAATTGCTCAATGCGCTAACATTTCATCAATTAATTCTGCTCAAATTTTGCCATTAGATGATATTTACATTAATGTCCAAATTCTCCAACAACCCAATTTTCAAAACTGGCTAGAAATTTCTGATTTACAAGTTACCACATCACCGGAAAGAATGAAATTAAATGATACTAAATTATCTAAAATTCCGGAATTACAAGCACTGACTAGCTATAGCAAGTTAATATTACTAGGAAAACCAGGAGCAGCTAAAACTACTTTTTTACAATCAGTAGGCTTACAATGTATCCGAGGCGAGTTATTAGCCGATCGAGTTCCGATTTTGATTGGATTGAGAACTTGGGCGGCAAATGCCCAAGCTAGGGGAGATTTTAATTTATTAAATTACCTTACCAAAACATTAACTAATTTTGGTATTTCCCCAGAACAAATAGAAAGCTTACTCAAAGAAGGTAAAGCTCTATTGCTGCTCGATGGTTTAGATGAAATTCCCCAAGAATATGCCGGAAAAATTATTGAAGCAATTAGTGCTTCTTCTCAACTTTATTATCAAAATCAGTGGATTATTACCTGTCGCATAGCTGCTAATCAATACCGATTTCCTGGATTTACTTATCTGGAAATTGCTGATTTTGATGCTAATCAAATCGAAGCTTTTGCTCACAAATGGTTTGTTAGTACATCACGAGAAAACCCCGAATTAGGCTTAAATAAAGCTACTCAATTTATCCAAAAACTCAACCAAAGGGAAAATCAACCTATTCGAGAACTTGCGGCAACTCCGATTTTACTCACTCTATTAGTAAGTGTGTTTCAAGCTAGAGGGAATTTTCTTACTAAACGTTCTAAATTATATGAGGCTGGCTTAGATATTTTGTTGGTCCGTTGGGATGAAGCTAGGGGAATTCAGCGTGATGATGTTTATGATAATTTATCTCTTGTCCATAAACTGAGAATTCTTAGTAAAATTGCTGCTAAAACTTTTCAGCAAGGTAAATTCTTTTTTGAACAAAAAGAAATTGAGCAATATATTGCTGAATATTTGGCAAATTTGAGTTTACCTAGTTCGACTTTAGCTATAATTAATGGAAATATAAATAATGTTGAATTTCTGCGCCTAAAAAGTTTATCGGTACTAAAAGCTATTGAAGTACAGCACGGATTATTAATAGAAAGATCCCAGGGTATTTATTCTTTTTCCCATCAGACGTTTCAAGAATATTTTACGGCTAGATATATTGTTGATAATGAAGATGCAGAAATTCTTGTAGCAGAATTGGCAAGTCGGATTACAAATACCCAATGGCGAGAAGTGTTTTTGCTGACAACTCAGTTATTACCCAATGCTGAACCGTTACTGGAACTTATGCAGGCTGAAATAGCTAAACTTGTGTCAGATAATCGCAATTTACAAGAGTTTTTGCTTAATCTCGATCGCAAAATTAGTTCCCTGAGTTTTCCTTATCAACCCGCAGCAGTAAGGGCTTTCTATTTTACTCTATTTTTAAATAGGAATTTGGGTTTGGCATTAGCCCTAGATGTGCATATTGCTCATAATCTTATCCCCGATTTAGCTTTGGATTTAGAGTTAGCCCGTATTTGGCAATTGCTATGTAATTTGCTGAAAAATACTCCTCCTAATATCCAAGATATTTTAGCTCTTGGTTTTGCTTTAGATTTACATGGGATTTTATTAAATTATCCAAGTCTTGATCTAGCTTTGCAAAAATTGAAAAATCAATTACCTGATGCTAATCAAGGTAAGTATAATTTAATTACCTGGTGGCAAAATAATGGTAAAGATTGGGCGGAAATGTTTCGATCGATACTGGTAGAATATCGTCAAATTGGCTACGATTTGCAGTGTACAATTGAGGAATCTAAGCTGTTTAGTGATTACTATTTTGCCAATGAAGTTATGATAGATTGTCTACTCAGTGATTGTGTTTGTAGCAAGGAGTTTCGAGAAAATTTAATCGAGAATTGTTTAAAGCCGGGATAAATATCAAGTTTTGGTGTAGGTTATTTTCCT
>CAWUOF010000246.1:0-6623 GCA_963923765.1 uncultured bacterium
GAATTGAGTAGATTTCTTCAGAGATGACTTATTTCTAAGTCTAACATGAGGAATTGAGTCTGCCCAATTTTGAGAAGACAAGAAAGCTTTAGATACTTTCCCATCATTTGCATATCACAATTACTGATTTGCTTGCATAATGGCAAATTTGCCGTGACAAAGCTTGCGATCGCCTCAATTTATTGGCATTCCTTACCAATACTAGCCAGAACATCAGCCCCTATTTGAGCAATAATACCATCTTGATCTGATGCCATACCAGAAACCCCAATTGCGCCCACAATTTCCCCTTGATATTCTAAAGGTAAACCTCCTTCTAACGTAATAACACCTGATATTGATAAAAACCCTGTTTTTCCATTAGCAACTGCCTCGGCAATCTTTTTGGTCGGTCTTTTTAGGCTAATTGCTGTACGGGCTTTTAATATGGAAATTTCACAAGATCCGAATTGCGTACCATCAATACGATGAAATAAAATTAGATGCCCACCATCGTCGAGAATGGAAATGGCGACAGTCCAACCTCGGCTAATAGCTTCCGCTTCGGCTGCGGCTACAATTTGCTTGGCAACGTCAAGTGTTAAGACATATTTTTGTTTCAGTTCCATAATTACTCCTCTTTTTTGTTAATAATCTAATTTTAGATTATGCTAGTTTTGAAGTGGGTATTTCGATTAGACGATTGCTTTATGGAGATAAGAGCGATCGCTTCTCTACTTCTCATTATCAATAAATAAAGTTTTGAATAAAGATACAGAAATAATTAAAGTATTTCCGATTTCTTGAATTTCCTCAAAATCTCGATCGCCAGTAATTAAAAAATCAGCATCGGCAGCAATTGCACATTCAATGAATTTAGCATCTTTCGGGTCTCGCTCAAAATCAACTTTTTGAGCGACATTAACTAAGATAGTTACCCGCTCAATTAAATATAGCCATATTTGTTTTTGTTGTGAATTTAACTTAAGTTTAGGACGATTTAACACCTGAACGTATTCATCTAAAATAGATGGAGATACAATCCATTGATAATCAGAAGAAGCAATAATAAACTTAATCACTTCTTCTGGTTTTCTCCCTGATATGGCCGCCGATATTAAGATATTAGTATCAATAATAACTTTTTTCATTCTCCTCTCCGATAAGCATTAATTTCTGCTTGAATTTCTGCATCGGTGAGAGGATTATCGGCGTGTAAAGCTTGAGTTTCTTTACATAAATGTGTAAATTCTTGGGCTAACTCCTGTCTTTGAGGAGCAGAAGTTTGATTTTGATTGTTGACTCTTTCTATACTTAATTCTTCACGTTTTTGGTTTAATAATTTTTGAGCAGATTCACCTCTTCTAATTTCTAATTTTTCTTGAGATTTTTCTTGTTTCAATAAAGCTTCAAAAGCTTTAGAAATTAGTTCCTGATAATTTTTATATTTACCTGTTTTAATCTGCTCTTCTAAAAACTTTTCTTGTTCATTTGTTAAAGTAATTGTAATCATTGAAACCTCCTGATTTGTTGAATAATAATATTGTAGTCTATATTATATAACATGAGTTAATTTTTCTCAAAATATTATTGATGATATAATTAACAGATTACAATCACTGCTCGATCGCGCCATCCAAAGTAAAGGCGATAATAATTATTATAAATAGCCTGAAACAATCCTTTCCGATTATTTTACCATTTTTTCTATTAGCGGTTAAATGTCTTAATATTCTTTTACAAAATCCCGTTTCATAGCCAATAAATCACCGCCGCGACCCACCCTAAAAAGGCTAAGAAGGCTGATTGACTAAAAAAGTATTGAGTTTAAGTAATATTCCTGTTGCTAATGCTGAAATTCCCGAATTTTTGGAAATGTCTATTATTTATTTTCCCTATTTAACCCAGAATTTTCTAAACTCTTAATAGTTAAAACTTGAGGGGGAGTTGCATCGGGGGGATAAAGAAAATCAATTTGTACTAGGCGGCGATCGCCTGCTTTCATATTTAATACTACCAAAGCTTCCCCCTGTTGACCTCGCCTTTGTACCAAATGCACAAAACGAGTTTGAGGCAACCCCATATCATCATTATATTTAATTCTAACCGTACCTCGGAAAAACACTTGCCGCGCGGGAGGTTGTAAAAAGCGCAAACCTGTATTTATATCATCTGTTTTTACAGGTGTTTGCAAAGCAATACTAACAGTTTTATTACTATCTGTAGGATTATAAAGCGGTAAAGTTAAATTATATTCAATGCCATAATTACCATGCGCTAAATAAGCTGTATCAGGATAGCGCACTAACATATTAGCACTTTGCACTTGATTAGTACCCAATAAACCGCGCTGTAAAGTAGAAATTCCGAAGGAAAACGCTTTACCTAGTTCTGGAATAGATAGATAATTACTATTAGAATTATCTACCAATTGCGCCGACCATTGGGAACCTTGAGCAACCCCAGCCACACGACCATAAATTATATTACCTGTAGTAATTTTTAAAGGAGTAGGAGTTTTATCACGGGGGGTGGATAAATCACCATTTTCTAATAATTCTTGCCATTCCGCTAAAGTTGGTGGGCGATCGCTACCATTACCATCATCTTTCCCATACATTCCCAAACTCGCCACATAAACTAACCCATCACTTCGTAAACGCATTAAGGTAGAACGACCATTTAAAGGCGGCGTTAAAGAACGTACAGGTATCGGTAAATTACTTAAAATCGCAGTTTCTCCAGGAGGAATAACAATTTCTGGAGGGAAAATATCCTGTCTAATTCCACGCAAAATATCATTCATTACTCGGCTACCTGGACCAGCATAAATACTACCTGTAGGATTTTCGACAAAAGATGGTAATTCAATAAATGGTGCATCGGGTTGGCTAAGATAACTAGCTGCTTGCAATATATCTATTTTTACAGGTAAATTCCCAGGATTTTTAACAATAATTCCTAAATATAAAGTTCTTAAATTATTAGGCGGTTCTGCCCTAGCAATATGATGAGTAAATATATCAAATCTTCCTTGAAAACCAAAATTTAAATGCGCCCCAGGTATTTTTTTACCTTCTGGGGGAAAAGTTGACAATAAAATACCTTCTTTAATAACTACTTCTGGACTGTTACTATTAAAAGTTGGTATGGTATTTAGTTGTCCAGGTAAAGGGCGCACTTCCTGGGGTTCAATAATTTCTTGAGGTGCTGGGGTGGCTGGTGTTTGTGCTAGGGGAAAAATAGGTAGGAAAGGTAACATAGTTAAATATTAAAAACTCTTTTAAATTATATAGCAGGGAATGGGGAATAGGGAATGGGTAATTGGGAATAGGAAAAATAACTTATAATATTACATTAATTTTCAAAATGTTTACGCCACATCATAGTAAAAATTAAAGTAATTATGCTAACAAATTGCACTAATATTACAGTCATATAGGCATGATCTAAATTGACAATAGTTAAAACTTGTGGGGGAGTAGAATCCGGAGGATAAAGAAAATCTAATTGGATTATTTTACTTTCTTTTGCTTTAATTCTCAAATTTATTAAAGGTTCTCCTAACTCTCCTTGACGTTGTTGTAAACGCACATAGCGAGTTATTATTTGACCTGGTTTGTTTTGATAACGTAAGCGAACAGTACCACGAAAAAAAACAGGGCCGTTTGGAAAAGGATAAAAACGTAAACCGCCTTTATCTAGGTAATCTTCTTTAATGGGTGTTTGGATAGATAAACTAACTATTTGAGTTTGTTTAGTAGGATTATATAGAGGTAAAATCAGATTATATTGTACCCCGTAATTACCATGAGCTTGATAAGCTGTATCAGGATAGCGTCTCAGTATTCTAGCACTTTGCACAATTCCTGTACCTAAAGTACCTCGATAAACTGTACTTAAAGTATAAGAAAAAGCTTGTCCGCGTTGGGGTATGGTGAGATATTTACTCTTAGGAGTATCTAATAATTTAGCTTGCCATTGGGAACCTTGAGTAACTCCAGCAACACGACCATAAATTAATTGACCATTATTTTGATCTAAGGGTGTGGGAGATTTATCTCTGGGGGTGACTAAGTTGCCATTATTGAGTAAATTTTGCCATGCTTCTATAGAAGGAGGGCGATCGATATTTTTAGCATCTTTTTCAGCATACATAGCTAAACTAGCTGCATAAACAGGACCGTTACTACGTAAGCGCAGTAAAGTCGATCGACCATTACCAAGATATTCGATTTTTTTCTTGACTGGAATGGGAAGATTTAATAATATAACCGTTTTTTTAGCAGGTATTTCTAATATTTCTGGTAAATTTTCCTGTCTTTTACCTCGAAGATTATCATTCATAGTTCGATCGCCTGGACCTGCATAAATATCTCCTTTGGGATTTTCTATCCAAGCTGGAATATCATCATTATAAGGCGCATCTGGCTGAACTAAATAACTTGCTCCCTGCAATATTTCTACTTTTATTGTTTTGGTGCTTGCATTGTGTAATATTATCCCAAAATACAATGATCTACCATCTTCCGACGGCGGGCTAAAATGATGAGCAAATATATCAAATCTTCCCTGAAATGCAAAATTTAAATGAGCACCAGCTACTTTTCTACCCTGTGGTGAAAAGGTAGAAAGTAAAATACCTTCATTTTCGATAATTTCTGGACTGTTGCTATTAAATATTGGTACTTCATCTAATTTTCCTGGTAATGCTCTTACTTCTTGTGTTTGCACTATTTCTTTAGGCAGGAAAATTTGCAAAATTACTGTAATAATTAATAGTAATGGCATTACTATTGTAGGAAGTTTCTTCAAATAAATCTCTCTCCTATCTTTGGGATGATAATAAAATGGCAATATTGGCCTTTTTGCAAATATAATATATGTTCTTCTCAGCCCCAAACAGCTAAGATAGCAACAAGTAATTTTTCTTCAATTTTAATATGCACCCATCGATATTCCGGATTTTATTTGTCGGAAATTATTTCCTGATTGTTCCAAAAATTATTATAAAAATTATTATAAAAATTATAACCTGTGAATGAGGTTAATAAAATCTACAAGAATTAAATCTTTATTGTCTGGTTTTAAAAGAGGAACATGAACAAAAATACAGGATTTATTTTTATGGCGTTCCCCCAGATGTTTTAACACGGAATAATATAAAGATTCACAAACAAATTTACCGGCATCATGGCTAATTTTGGTTTTAGATAAACCATTAATTAAATTTTCCAGATTTACAGAAGTTTTAATCATATTATTGGCTTGAGTAGCATGAGACTCTACAGTTAAAACCGATCGCGTTTCTGCCATACCACAACAAATAACATAATGGGGTTGTATATTCTCGATCGCCTCTAGGGTAAAAGAGGTAGCTTTATGACTATCAACAGGTAATTTTCTTAAAAAAGTTAAAGTTCGATCGACTTGACATTTACTAACCTCATCTAATAAATCATCAGAAGAATTAGATTGATGATGGGGCAACCAAGTAGAAAAAGATGTCAGCAAAATTTTTTTCTTCATTTACTTCTAATATTTTTTGGTAAAATGTCTATTATATTTATAACGAAAAGAAGGTAAACAGGTCAATGCCAGTAATCGCTGTTGTCGATTATGATATGGGAAATCTACACTCAGTCTGCAAAGGCTTGGAAAACGCCGGAGGAGTGCCAAAAATTACTGATGTGCCCAAAGAAATTGAACAGGCGGATGCAGTAGTACTTCCGGGAGTCGGGGCTTTCGATCCAGCTATTCAACACCTGCGATCGCTCAATTTAATTGATATTATTAAAGATACGATCGCTACCGGTAAACCTTTTCTTGGTATTTGTCTCGGTTTACAAATCCTCTTTGATAGCAGTGAAGAAGGTATTGAACCAGGTTTAGGCATTATACCTGGTATAGTGCGTCGCTTTAAATCTGAACCAAATCTAACTATTCCCCACATGGGGTGGAATCAATTAGAATTTACTCAGCCTAATATACATATTTGGGATAATTTGTCAAGTAATCCTTGGGTATATTTCGTCCATTCCTATTACGTCGATCCTATTGATGTTAACGTCCGAGCAGCAACAGTAACTCATGGTAGTCAAACGGTAACTGCTGCCATAGCCAAAGATAATGTAACTGCGGTACAATTTCACCCAGAAAAATCCTCAAAAATGGGATTAAAAATGTTATCTAACTTCGTACAGCAGTTATAATTTACTCGCAACTTTACTATCAAAAAAAATCCTGGCCTTAATGATTAATTTTTAATAATTAATGTCATTTAGGCCATATTTTATAAATAATAAAAAATATTCTTAGGGAATTTATTGTTTAATTTAGCGATTATTCAGATAAAATCTGAATAGATGCGTTATGTTTTTTTAAAATGACTCTCGGCAATTTACGGGATCTTTACCAACAGGTAATTCTGGAACGTTACAAAACACCTCGACATCGAGGAAAAACTAACCCAGTAGATAGATATCAACGGGGACATAACCCTTCTTGTGGGGATACAATAGAACTTACCCTGAAATTAAATGCAGCAGGAGATACCATCGAAGACTGCCAATTTGAGGGGTCGGGATGCGCGATCGCAATGGCATCGGCTGACTTAATGGCGGAAGCAATGCGGGGCAAAACTG
>CAWUOF010000247.1:0-6537 GCA_963923765.1 uncultured bacterium
CCGGAACCTGTCACCATTTGGCCGGAACCTATTACTTGAGCGGATCCAGAAGCGGCGGAACCGGGAACGTGCTGCATAGAACCAAATAAAGAACCTGCAACCCGTTGATCTTCTCCTGATTCGGCTAATTCAAAAATTTCTTCATGTATAGCATTGCTAACAGCCATCTTTTTGTCGGGAGGAACTAGCTGCATAAAGGTTTTGCCACGTAGTTCTTCTTCCCAATTGATGGTTATAAATTGATCTTCTATCCAGTCACTAGGATAAATAGGAGGAACGTGAATTGATTCAGAGCGAGCTAAAATTAACCAGCGACCATCAGCACAACGATAGCCAATATCGACTATATAATCGCGATTGCTTACGGGTATAGGTAAATACCATTCTCTTGCTAATTCATCGCAAGGATATTCTTGTATGCTATGAGGACTTTGATAATTAATATCAATGTCTGTAACGTCATAGAGGCGTAAAGCTAGTTGTTGTCCTCCCTGACGACGTAAATTTTCTTTATCTTCGTTGGGAATATCCCAATAGGTGTAAGTCCATTGGGGATCTCGGGGCATCAAGACAATCCGGCTTTGACCGTAACCACCTGGCAGATCGCCAATTCCTTCATCCACAGAGGAAAGAGAGCCACCTGTGCGATCTTCTTGACCTAAATCGAATTTTGCTGCTTCCACTTTTTCTTGTGCCTCCTGCTTGCTCGATTGACTAACAGAAAATTTGGTACGTTCTACTTCTTGAATGGCTGCCAGCAATTGCGATTTCCGCATCCGGCTGTAGCGAGAGATGCCATATTCACTAGCAACTTTTCTCAATTGCCTTAAGGTCATCTCTTCTAAAGGTGGTCGTTCTTTTGCCATGTATATGGTCTCCGGTTGTTTTAGTGGCACTTAGGTCCATCCGTACTGAACAAATTGTGTTTTGCTTCTTTAGCGTCCAGCTTTTAACGGCTACAACCTGGCCTTACCTTTTAAGAGGGCTGCGATTCCCCTTTTACTATGTAAAACATTTTGTTTCTCAATTAATGTAAATAATTGATGATTAGTTTTGCCGAGCCTAAATTTGGGCTATTAAACTTATCTTTAAACTCGAACAAACCTGGCTAGTTTTGCCTCAGAATTTCTGATATCTTGATATTTTGCAGATATACTGAATTATCCAGATATCTCGATCGCATTACCTCTAGTGAGTGTCAGGCTGACATTTCTAATGGTTCGATTTGGAGTTGCCGCCATTGGTCCCCACCAGATAATTCGCCTAATAACGATCTTTATCCCAACAATTTCACCGTCAATTTTTGTTAGCGGTTAATTTATTTGGTTTTTTCTAATGCCCAGCAATTTAAATTTCTTTTTGCTGTACACAAGCAGCTACATATCTGTAGCTTTTTGAGCTTTATTTTCTGGAAATGCAAAACAAGCATTTCTTTGGGATCGCAGGGATCGCTTATGTAAATCAAATTTTACAGAAAGACCCTAATAGATCAAGGGGGGAATTTATCTGATTGTAAGCACATCTACGGATTTACAAGCAAAAAAGGGATCGTCCTGTCATGGTTTCTTAACAATTGCTAAATAATGGGGATCATTTTGTAGCTAATTGGCATGGGGGCATCAGAAGTCTTGACTTGCAAATGTCAAGATGCTATAACAATTTATATAAATATAAATTTCTTCAATTAATAAAAAAGGCCCAGCATTGGTAGCTGTGCCGATCGACTTAATAAACTATTTATTTCTGGCTTTAAGGTCAGTATCTCTATTATTTTTGACCGTCTTTATATGACGGGATTCTAAACCCAATTTTTTGATAAATACGGCAAAGTAAGCCCACCTTTGCCAATAATTAGCTATGGCATCAGGTAGTAGTTTATGCCCACGAGGGCGGACAGACTGTAGGCGGCAACAGTCACAACTACCCTATTAAACTGTTTTATGGAAAATTTCGGGAAATATCCCAGCAAAATAGGAATTTTTTCGATAGACCAAGGGCAGCCGCTTAGTCGTTGTCCCATTCTTCACGGCCCATTAAATCGCCTATGCGATCGCGGAGTAAAAACTCATTATTGGCCAATTCCCTTTCTACCCAAGCCCATTCGCGAGCCGGGATATATTGGCACAGAGTATAAATCGGT
This sequence comes from uncultured bacterium, assembly GCA_963923765.1. Lineage (GTDB taxonomy): Bacteria > Cyanobacteriota > Cyanobacteriia > Cyanobacteriales > CAWUOF01 > CAWUOF01. Next base: position 2,141 of record CAWUOF010000247.1, read on the forward strand.
TGTTGACGACTGACAACTCCCTTATGCACGAGTTGACGTGCTTCATCTTGGATAAGTTCTAAGGAGTATTCGAGAGATGGAATGGTATTGAGTATCATAGTGCTGGCTCAGAAACTAACAGAGCTTAAAATACTATAGCGAAAATCAGCTAACCTGAAAAGGCAAATTTTTCCGTATATTTAGTTACAAACCGATTTTATATCTATTTTAAAAGTTTGTAACTACTGCCTTTTGATGGCCAGCATCTGATCGCACTTGTAGAGGGACAGCAGGAAAAATTAAATTCCAACTCTGCAACTTGACAAGGCAATCAGACTTTTTTAAATAAACAGCCCAGGGGGTTAAATTTTCTCAAAACTCTTTAGTTAATTTTAGGAGGATGAGAAGAGGAAAAAAACAAACTTCGTTTGTTATGGTATTTTTGCGAGATTTTTTTGGCCAACAGCAGCAGATAGGAAAAAGTTGCCCAACTACTATTTATTATAATTTCTACCTACTCAACTGTCGGTAGTTACCTAAAATTTAGCTGCCGGAAAAATTATTTCAAGTCATAAGCGGGCTAAAACTTAAGGTTATACCTAGCCTAAAATAAAAATTTATTTAGGCAAAATATCTAAGGGCTAATCAAACAAATCAAATAAAAGTTTTAGAGCGATCGCCTGGGCTTCCGGTAATTGTCCATAAGAAAAAATACAAGGCATATCAGGGGGAAGCTGCGGTAAAAATTGCTCTAGGGTATAAGGACTACCATAAATTGCCAAAGCTTGCATCAGATCTTTTTTTAATAATTTTTTAATCCATTCTTGGCTGATTTTGGTAAGTCCAGCGTTACTTGCGAAAGGATTTCCTCTTACAAATAATTGTACCAGGGTTGGTACTTCTCGATCGTCTTTAATTTCTAAATTTCTGGTAGCTGTGAGGAAATTTTCTGCATTGTCAACATCACAGACGATCGTTTTATACCCGAATTTTTGCAGCCAAGCCACAGCCGGAGTATGTAGAGCCAAAAAATCGCATTTTACAGCCTGATCTACCAAAATTAAATTGCGATAATAACTACCTGCCTGGGGAGGTGGAATTTTTAAAGGCACAGAACCGTAAACTAGAGTAGAATCACCTAATATCTGCTCTACAGTATCTCTTGCTTCTGGTTGGGATAACTGACTTAAGCAGGGACTAGCAGCCGGAATAGCAGAGGATGGCTGAAACTCAGATAATTTTTCACTAGCAGCAAATATTTTTTGTTTAGCTGTAAAAATTCTAGCTACTGACTCGCGAATACGGGCAGCAGAAATACGCCCTGTTTTCACTGCATCACATACAGCTTGAATAGCCCCTTCCGGATCTACTGGCATTAATAAAATATCTGCTCCAGCTTCTAGGGCTAAAATCGGTGCTTCATTTGGACCATAGCGATTAGCGATCGCCCCCATCACCAAAGCATCAGTAACAATTAAACCTGTAAACCCTAATTTTTCTCGCAACTGTCCAGTTAAAATTTTATGGGACAAAGTAGCAGGTTTTTCTGCATCCCAAGCTGGAATTAGTAAATGGGCACTCATTACCCCATCTACTCCCTGAGCGATCGCCCTTTGAAAACTCGGTAACTCAATTTCTTGCAATCTTCCCGCCGAGTGGGGTAAAACAGGCAAATCTAAATGGGAATCAACAGCAGTATCTCCATGTCCCGGAAAATGCTTGGCTGTTGTCAATACTGCATACTTTTTAGCACCTTGAATAAAAGCTGCCGTTAAATCTGATACAGTTTGAGAATTTTCTCCAAAGGCTCGAACATTAATAACTGGATTATTAGGATTATTATTTACATCTACAACTGGGGCTAAAATCCAATTAATTCCAATAGCTAGAGCTTCTTGTGCTGTAATTTTTCCCATTTTCTCAGCATAAACTCTAGCTTTATTTATATTTGTTTTTGCAATTGCTCCTATAGCCATTGGCGGCGGAAACCACGTGGCCCCTTCAAATCTTTGACCAACACCTTCTTCTATATCGGCAGCCATGAGTAGAGGTATTTTTGCCTGGGCTTGTAGTTGCTGGGTACGTAAATATAAATCTCCAGCACTGCCACCGACAAAAATTACGCCACCAACACCTAAATTTTCTATCCATTTTAGTAGTTTAGCGGCTGGCGCTTCCCATTGTGGATAGCGAATTTGATGATCGAATAGGTGCCCAGATGCTCTCACTACAAACAATTGGGCTACCTGCTCTGGTAGAGAAAGGCTATCCACATCTGGAAGTACTGATGTTTTATTCAATGGAGTCAAAGAAGTCAATCTGTTGTTTCCGCCTAGTTTTATTCTGCGTTGTTAATAGCATCATTAAAGATGCGAGGAGATGTTTCCCTTTCTCGCTCCAGACGATTTAGCAATGATAAAATGCGATCGCCACGTTCTAAGGAACGATCTTCTAAGAATATCACTTCGGGAGTACGACGTAAACGTACTCTATGACCTAACTCACTGCGGACAAATCCTGTGGCTGCCGTTAATCCAGCCATTGTTTCTTGTCTAGCTTCTTCTGTACCATAAATACTGACAAATATTTTAGCGTGTTGCAGATCTCCGGAAACATCTACATCGGTAACACTTACCATACCTGCCCCCACTCGATCGTCTTTGATGTCGTGGAGTAACATTAGGCTGACTTCACGTTTGATCAGGGAAGCCACGCGGGAAACACGACGATCTGTAGCCATAAGCTTTCTGCTCCTTGTATCGCGTATTGGTAGTTACAGGCATATATTTGCCTGAAATCTACCTTTTTCTAGTTTACGCTGGAGTTAACCCCAGCATGGCACGTAGTGTGAATACCATAAATACTAATCCGGCCACGAGGAATCCGATCAGGGCGATCGCTGTTACTGGACGATTTAGTAATGGTTTCAACCATCCAAAGGTATTTAAGAATATCCCCATTACAATTGTGACAAAGTAACGAGGATAACGAGATACATTTTGCCAAAAATCATCAAACATAATTTTCGAGAATCCAATACCAGAGATTAACTAATATTACTTAATAAATAACATTTATTGGCCAATTCTACTAGATTATTATAGCCCCAAGTACCTCGATCGGATAAACAACGGGCTAATTTATCGGGAATTGCGCCTAGTCCCAAATAAGCCCCGCTAATTGCTCCTGCCATTGCTGCTGTTGTATCCACATCTCCTCCTACTGCTATAGAAGTGCAAATAGTTTCCCAGTAATCTTGAGGCGATCGCAAAAATGAATATAAACTCCATAGTATGCTAGGGGTGACAAAAGGTGATATACCTTGCCATTCTGATTTATAATCAGCAGCAAAACCAGCTATAGATATAAATTTTACTGCTTCTTCGGGTGGCAGTTCCACCCAAGAAATTAAATCTTTTAAACTAGCCGCAACAGATAAATCTATTTCTCCCGCCCAATTACTTAGTTGTATTAGGAATTTATCCGGCTCGATTATTTCATTTTGTAAAACTAAAGCTACAGCCCCAGCTATGGCAACTGCACCGGCAGAACATCTTGGATCTTGATGAGTTATTCTACCTTGATTATGTGCTGCTGTAATTAATTGTTTGATATCTTTATAAAAAATTAACCCGATCGGACCTGCTCTCATAGCGCTACCATTACCTGCTGATGGTGCAGGTGTTCCTGCTTCCTGCCAAGGAATTCCTCTTGCTAAACGTAAAGCTGCTTCTGTTGTTGCTCTCCCTCTACCAACAATGCGATTTTCTACAAAAAGATCTGCTATTCTTTTTGCATAATCACTCGGATCAAATTTTCCACAATTTACATAACTTTGTATTAGTTCCCGCGCTAATTGGGAATCATCGGTATATTGTCCAAATGGCAAGCCAAATCTATCTCTATCTCCTATTTGTTTAATTTTTACTTCATAGTTAACAAAATTTTGACAAACATCTGGCGGAAAACCTTCTACTCTACATCCTACAGCATCTCCTAAACATTGACCAATTAAACAACCACTAAATTGTTCTGGTTTTGGTATAATCATAGTCTGGAATGGTATTGAATAGTTTTTTATTGGTATTTAATGGTTAAAATATACCACTTGTCTTTATATTATCATAAAAATTTGCCATAAAATCAAATCACATTATTTCCTTTATAAATAAAAAATAATTGCTTGATTTTCCTAAAACAAACTTATATCAGGAAAATTGCTAAAATATTTTTAGTCAATATTTTTTTAATTGGATAAAAATATAGATGCAAATCGTTTACATACAATCTAAAATCATAATTAGACTTCTTGCGAAAGTCAGGCAAGAGGCTTTCTTGCAAAAGGCAAAAGCCAGAAAGATTAATGTTTTCTTAACAAGAAATGATTATTTTTTTAGTTTCGCAAGAAGTCTATTATA
>CAWUOF010000248.1:0-6502 GCA_963923765.1 uncultured bacterium
TGGAAAAAATATGAATATTTAAAAACCAGAAAAAGCATATTATTAAAGGCGATCGTACCTGATAATTGTAGGTGATGTGGGGGCGGGTTTATGATGGTTATTTGTCAATATTATATCTTATCGAATAACCCGCCCCTACAATGTTAATAATGTTTTTAAGGTTTTAAAGGCGGGTTTTAAAGGCGAGTTATAACAATAGTCGATCGCCTCTAAAAATTAATACAAAAAAATTTTTTACTCATTTTTTACCCATACACTGCAAAATATAGATTAAAACTCAGTCAGAGGTAAGAAAATAGTCATAACTTCCCCTTTTTGGGGACGTTGACGAACTATTAATTTACCACCTAAAGCTTGAAAAAGGTTTTTAGTGACACTAATATTAAGACTAAGATTACCTGTTTCTGGTTGAAACATTAATAAATGACCGATCGACTTTAATTCTGGTACAGAAGATTGGCGATCGCTCTTACTATTACTATTAGATTGTAACTGTAATTTTAATTGTGAACCTGCCAACATTACCTGCACTTCTAAGCGACTACCACTAGGTAAACTACAACTATAATTTTCTATTAAACCAGTTAAAACTTGATCTAACATTTGCGGATCGCTAACTACTGCTGGCATTTTTTGTGGTAAATCAATATCTAAACTAAGATTACGACGAGAAGCCTGTTTTTGCCATCTAGGAATACTCTGCTGTAAAACTTGTGCTAAAGAAGTAGCAGTAAGATGTAAATGAGAAACTTCTTGACCTGATGTTTCTAACTCAGCGGCTCGAAATATTAACCCAAAACGATCGATTTGTTCGCTACATTCTCGATCGATCATTTCTAAACGCTTAATAATATCAATATCTAAATTTTTTCGTTTTAACAATAACCTAGTTAACGTGCGAATTGTTGCTAAAGGAGTGCGAACTTCGTGGGCAATAGCTTGCAGTAATTCTATATCAGGAGGATTTGGAATTGGGGATTTAGAATTGTGTAAATTATTTTCACTACTTGGTTTAGAAGTAGAAATAAAATTATTTTCTGTAGTATTTTTATTATCCTGTTCTTCCAATGGTTCAGGTAAATATTTTAGCAGTAATTGACTAAACTGCATGACAATTTTATAATGGGGAGAAATAGGAGAAAATTGGAAAAATAAAGTATCTAATTGCTCAAGGCGATCGGGACTGGTAAGCATAACACGCGATCGCAACGCTAACCAAGCTTTATGCACCAACTCAGGCACAAAAGAAAATTGAAAACAGCTATTACCATCAATATTTTGTCCTAAAACCATTACCAAACTAAAACCACCCGTTAACACTAAACAAAATTGTTCCGCAGCTAAAGGATCGCCCGGTAATAAAGACAAAGATTGATGGAAATGAGATTGAGGATAGCTAGAAAAATCATTTTCTTTAGCTATTTTATGAGTTTTATTTTGTAAAAGCTCTCCCGACGGTAAACTAGCCAAAGTTTTTTTAGTTTCTGGTGTAAATATACAAGCATTAATACCAGCAACTACAGCAGGTCGGGAAAATACAGGTGCAGGCCCACACAAGACAAAACCCTGTAGCGATCGACTTTGCCTAACAGAGTGTATATCCTCAAAATCCTTTATTAATAAAGATTCTAAGGCAGCGATCGCTCCACACCATTCCCTTTGGGCGCGTCGCATCCGACTTTGATTAACTCGTCTAGGCGGAGAAATTTCGCCTTTTCCAGCTAGATCTGAGACATTCTCAAAATTATCTGCCGCTGACTCCCTCAAAACCTCTGTTAAACTTGGGAAAAACCAGTTATCCACTCAAATCTACCCCCCATATAAAATATGCCAAGATTAACAAGACTTTTTCCTGTTGCCAATTAGCTAAAGGCTAGGATAAATAAACGGATCGCTGAAAATATCAGAGCAGCAAACTTATAAGTTCGATCGTTACTCCTAATTTTTCCTTTAATCCTTCTTATTTCCAGAGTATCGATATCAGCTAACTATAGGCATTCGCATCAACCGAACTTAAAGGTGTTAAAAACCATAAATTATGCCAAAATTAGAAAAATCTGAAATTATCTCCTAGTACCTAGCCCCAGTAAAAGCCTATTCCAAATTTATCCGCAAAAATTAAAAACCAATCAATTTTTGTACAGAAATTATCCAAAATTTTTAATATTCCCTATAGTCTGTTCCTTGTGCCCCTTATTTTTACTGAGTTTAAATGTAAAATTTGCAATTTTTGTTTCAAAATTAAAAGCAAACTATCTATAAATCCAAAAATCAAACAGCAATCATGTCTAACTTACTAGCTGATGCAAAAAACTTGTTATCTGACTTACTGGGTCGTTATGGCTCCCAGGTGGATTATTTGGCCATTCGCCTAGAAGAAGCAGAAGGAACCGATATTTTATTAAGGGGAAATAAGATCGAAACCCTGAGTGAAGTAATTTCGATCGGGGGGCAAGTCCGGGCCTGTCACAAGGGTGGATGGGGCTTTGCCAGTTTTAATCATCTTTCTACCTTGGCGGAAAGAATAGAAGAAGCTATTAGTGCAGCCCGTTTAGTGGGGGATGAAGAAACTATCCTCGCACCAATTAAACCGATAAAAGATACTTGTACCCTGCCTTTAACAGGAACAGATCCCCGTCACATTCCCTTATCAGAAAAAAAGGTATTGTGCGATCGCTATGCCGACATTCTCCACAGTGTTGATAGCCGTATAGCCACTACTTCCGTGCGTTACAGTGATAGCTTTCAACGTATTATTCTGGCTACTTCTGAAGGGACTTTATTAGATCAATCTTGGGTAGATATGGAAATGCGTTTTGCTGCCACTGCCCGCAATGGATCTACAGTACAAACAGGAAGAGAAACAACGGGTTCTCGTCGGGCTTATGAAGATTTAACCGCCCTTGATGCCCAAGTGCGTAGTGCTGCCCAAAGAGCAGTGGACGCTTTAGCTTTACCCCCAGTTAAAGGCAATACCTATACTGTGGTAATTGACCCTATTCTGACTGGCTTATTTGTTCACGAAGCTTTTGGTCATCTTTCCGAAGCAGATATGGCTTATGAAAATCCAGATTTACTGGAGGTAATGACCCTGGGGCGCAGATTTGGGCATCCAGAATTACAAATTTTTGATGGTGCCGCACCAGAGGGGCATCGCGGCAGTTATTTCTACGATGACGAGGGTACTCCGGCAACTACAACTCAACTTATTAAAGATGGCATTTTAGTCGGACGTTTGCACTCACGAGAAACGGCTGGTAAGTTGGCAGAAGTTCCTACTGGTAATGCTCGTTGTTTAAATTATCATTATCCACCTATTGTTCGCATGACTAATACTTGGATTGAACGAGGTAAAACGCCTGTCCATGATTTATTTGCTGATATTAAGGAAGGAGTTTATGCTCGTCATTGGTTAGGTGGTATGACTAATGGGGAAATGTTTACTTTTTCGGCTGGAGAAGCTTGGATGATTCGTAATGGTGAAATTGCTGAACCGGTGCGAGATGTGACGCTTTCTGGTAATGTTTTTACTACTTTGGCTGATATTGAGGCGATCGGCGATGATTTCTATTGGGATGAATCTGGCGGTTGTGGTAAAGGTGGTCAAGGTGGTTTACCCGTTGGTTGTGGCGGCCCTAGTCTCCGCATTGGTAATGTAGTTGTCGGTGGCGAAGCTTAAATATAGACTTCTTGCCAAAATCATTATTAGGCTGCATCTCATAGACAGTAAATAATCGTTAAATAATCGTTGTTGCGCTTTAGCGCTTAGGGTTTTATACTCAACAATTATAGATATTTGCTCCTGGTAAAATATAGTTTTTTTACAAACTATGAGATGCACCCTAAATATTTACTCTCAAACACCCTACAAATTAATTTTAATAATTATATAATTTATTTAACCCGATTACTTAATTTAGGATAAGCAATACGTTTATGATTATATTGTACCCAAACTTGTACAAAAATTTCCGCAATTTGAGATATTTCTTCTTTAGTTAAACCTGAATCTAGTAATTGATTATCTTGCCAGCGAGCTTTAAAAATTTTATTGACCATTGAAAATGCTTCTTCTGGTGTAGCATCTTTTAGACTTCGTAAGGCAGCTTCACAGGCATCGGCTAAAATAACAATACCTGTTTCACGAGATTGGGGAATAGGTCCGTTATAGCGAAAATCCTCTTCTCTAACAATAATACTAGGATCTTTTTCGGCTACTAACTGGGCATGGTGATAGAAATAAGTAATTAACATTGTGCCTTGATGCTCAGGAATAAAGGCTTGTATGGCTTTAGGTAAACGGTGTTTTTTTGCTAATATTATGCCTTCGGAAACGTGCTTTTTGATAATTTCAGCACTTTTCCAGGGGTCGTTTAGTTCATCATGTTTATTGGGGCCGCCTAGTTGATTTTCGATAAAATATTCTGGTGCGTGCATTTTACCGATATCGTGATATAAAATACCGGCGCGAATTAGTTCGACGTTACAACCTAATTCTTTTGCGGCTGCTTCGGCTAAACTGGCAACAAATAAAGTATGTTGAAAAGTACCAGGGGCTTCGGCTGCTAGTCGTTTTAATAGGGGTCGATTGGGGTTAGCAAGTTCCGCTAAACGAATGGGGGTAACTAAATCAAATAGTTGTTCTAAATAAGGACTAATTCCCAGGGCGAAAATACTCCAAGCTAATCCGCCAAGGGCGTGTAAAGCTGATGTAGTTAAGATGGTATAAGCAAGGGTTCCTGTTGTGGCACTGATGATGATAGTTAGAAGAAGGTAAACAATTCCCTGAATTAATCCTACTCCTCCCCCTAGCATGGCTAATTCTTCTCTCGATCGCAGTTTTTCTGCCATCCATCCTCCTACTATTCCTCCCACTGCACTAGCTAGTAAGTGAATGCCGTTTATTTCCATTCCGATCGGCAGTAAAGCTGCTAGTAAGGCAACAACTGTTACTGCTAACGTGGAACTATAAAAGCTTCCTAGTAATAAACCAATTGCTGGTAAACTTGTATAATGAATCCCAAAACTTACTAATAGGGGTGTTGTTAAACTTAGTAATACTAATAACACTCGATCGCGTTGCCGGAATTTTGGGTGAAATCTTTTTTGTACTACCCAGATGATGCTAACGGCAATACTTACTAACCCACCAAATCCTATTAATCCTAGCCAGTTGATTCCTCTTCTGCTTAAATTAAAATAATCTAACACTAAAAAATTGCTTTGTGTAATAGTTTGTCCCTCTTCTACTATTGGCTGATCTTTTCTAATTTCAATAGTTACTTGTGCTACTAATTGTGCTGCTTGTTCTGCATTTTTTTTAGTTTCTTCTTTATCTTCTACCAAATTAGGCTTTATAACTTTTAATAATATTTTTGTTCCTATTTTTTCTGCTTTTGGTGGTAGGTAATTTTTTACTTGTTTTTTTACCGCATCTTCTCGTATATTATTGGGCAAGCCAATCGGGATACCTTGGCTCAGTATGCGATCGGCAATTATATTAATTTTTGTTTCTATTTCTTGCCATTCTTTATCTGAAAAATCTAAAAACGAAATATCATAAATTTTTCTGGTTTTATCTGTTTCTGAATTTTTTAAATAATTAATTGCTTGTATATAATGATAGCGAATTTTACTTATATATTGTACTAAAGATGCAAATTCTTTCTCGGAAACTTTACTACGATAATTTACCAGTTCTTGTACAGTTATTTGGCTATTTATAGTTAATTTTTCTAATCCTTTTTCTGGGGATTTTTTATTAATCCCAGATGATTTAGAATTAGCGTTATTATTTGCTATTTCTTTTTCTGTTGCTGCTAAAATCTGCTGCCATTCCGATTCTTCTATATAGCGTAAATAATATTGAGCATTGGTAGATAAAATTGATGTTTTAATAAAGGGTAAAATACCTGCTTCTTGTCTGATTTGGTTGCCTTGAGATAAAATTTGTTTTAATTCTTCATAAATTTGCCGATTTATTTCCATATCAATTTTTAATACAGGTATTGCCCCTGCCCTGGCTTGTCGGCGATTTTCTTCTGTCGTTTGGCGATCGGGAATAATTGCTGCATCCGGAGCGTAAATAGTATAGGGTGCGATCGTTCCTACATCTAATTTTGGTTGATTATAAAATCTTTGTCCAAATGTTCCTGCTATGGAAGTTACTGCTAAAATTACTATTATTTTCGATCGCTTTTTCTGACTCCACTGGCATTTTTTCATCTCCTGTTGAGATGGCACATTTTTTCCAGTTTCTTTAGCAACCGGACAACCCTGCTTTTCCATTGTGGACTGATAGGATGGATGCGAATTTTTCCAATACATCCGCCGCCATTGTTCTATCTGTTGTACGAATAACTCAAGCGTTTTCATAAAAAATCCCAAAACGGAAACCCACTAAAATGCTGTGTGGTAGGAGTTTTTGCGGCTAAAACCGCAGGAATAATTTATTAAAAATAATAACATATTAATTTACTAATTTGCTATAATTAAAATCTTC